>JBAPWU010000019.1:0-6871 GCA_049283855.1 Kineosporiaceae bacterium | reverse complement strand
ACGCCGAACTGCGCGGTCGTAGCCGCGACGAGGCCCGGGCGCGTCAGGAGGCGACCCGGCGGGCCCGCGAGGAAGCCGATCGGCAGTTGCAGGAGGAGGCCAACCGGCAGTACGAGGAGGAGTCGCGCCGGGGCGGCGACGGAGCCCTCGGACCGGTCCCGGGGTTCCCCGTCGAGCCGGGGGCCGGCCCGGGGCTCGCCCCGACCGTGCCCTCTCCGGCTGTGTCCTCTCCTCCCGCGTTCGCTCCGGCCGTGCAGCAACCGGAAACCTCGCCGCCGCCGGCTCGGCCGGACGATCCCACCGCCGCCCTCGGACCTGCCCGCCCCGGCGGGGCCGAGGCGGCATCGGCGGACCCGCACGGGAACGGGATCCGCATCGTGCGCCTGGCGCCGTCGGCACGGGCGGCCGCACCGCCGGGAACCGCACCGATCGCGATGCCTGGCCACCCCCAGGACCCCTCGGGTCGTCCGCACGAGGAGCGCACGGTGTCCGCCGAGCGGCGGGCCTGGTTCACCAGCCTTACGCCGACCGATGAGGCCACCGAGCCGTGGCTGGCCGAGACCGAGCAACTGCCGATCCTGGTCCCGCCCGCCCCGGACGGGATGGCCTCCCCGGACGGGATGGGCTCCCCGGACGCGAGGGCAGACCCGGTCGACTCCGCCGATCCGGGCCCCCGAGACGGGGACGACCTCGATGTGTCCCCGGCCCCCGATCCGGCGCAGGCGCCGACCACCGAGATCGATCTTCGGGACGAGCTCTTCGGCAGCGGGTGGGGAGGCCGGTGAGCGTCTGGGTGGACATCGTCGGCCAGGCCGAGGCCGTCGCCGTCCTCCAGCACGCGATCGAGGAGCCGGAGGCGATGACCCACGCCTGGCTGCTCACCGGGCCGCCGGGCAGCGGCCGGTCGACCGCGGCCCGCGCCTTCGCCGCCGCGCTGCAGTGCGAGGAGGGCGGCTGCGGCACCTGTCATGCCTGCCGGACGGCGCTCGCCGGCGCCCACCCGGACGTCTCGCTGGTGGCGACCGAGCATGTCTACCTGCGGGTGGAGGAGGTCCGTCCGCTGGTCACCCTGGCCCAGCAGCGCCCGACCATGGGCCGTTGGCGGGTGATCGTGGTCGAGGACGCGGACCGGCTCAACGACACCTCCGGCAACCTGCTGCTCAAGGCGATCGAGGAGCCACCCCCGCGCACGGTCTGGCTGCTGTGCGCGCCGAGCCCGGACGACGTTCTGATCACCATCCGTTCGCGCTGCCGCCATGTCGGTCTGCGGGTGCCGCCCTTCGAGGACGTCGCGGCGCTGCTGGTGCGCCGCCACGGGGTGGATCCTGCGGTCGCCGCGTTCGCGGCCCGGGCCGCCGACAGTCACATCGGGCTGGCCCGGCGGCTGGCGCTCGACGAGGGCGCCCGGATCCGGCGCCGCGAGATCCTGCGCCTGCCCGCCCAACTGAGCAGTGTGGGGGCGGCGGTGATGGCCGCCGGGCAGCTGGTCGAGGTGGCCGCCGAGGAGTCGAAGTCGGCGACCGTCGAGCGGGATGCCGCCGAGCGCGCCCATCTGCTGCACGCCCTCGGAGCCGATGCCGCCGCCGGCACCCTGCCGCCCCCGATCCGGGCCCAGGTGCGGGCCCTGGAGGAGAACCAGAAACGCCGGGCCACGCGCGCGCAGCGCGACGTCCTGGACCGGTCGTTGATCGACCTGATGTCGCTGTACCGGGACGTGCTCATGGTGCAGCTCGCGGCCCCGGTGGCGTCGACCAATGCCGAGATGTCGGCCGAGATCGACCGGATGGCAACGGTTTCCGGGCCGGAGACGACGTTGCGCCGGATGGAGGCGATCGGTCTTGCCCGGGAGCGGATCGGCGCGAACGTGGCGCCCCTGCTCGCGGTGGAGGCGTTGATGGTCACCCTGGCCAGGGAACCCCGTGCCGGTGCGGAGCGTCGAGCGGGATAGCCTGCTTGTCGTTCCGCGTCCTGTTCCTGCCTCCGTGCGGGGTCCGACCTCGCCGCCCTGGAGTTCTCGCCTTCATGGTCTTCCCGTCCCGGACCCCTGCCCGGCGCCGCCTACGGGTGCCCGGCCTCGCGGTCGCCGTCCTGCTCGCCGTGGTGATGTCCGGATGCACCCCGGCGACCACGAACGAGCCGGCGACCAAGGGTGAGCCTGCGCCGGCCGCCGCGACCCGCTCGCCCACCCGGCCGGATCCGGCGACCGATCCGGCCTACGCGGTGTTCTACGGGCAGAAGGTCACCTGGAAGGGCTGCCAGGACGGCTTCGAGTGCACCTCGGTGACCGTGCCGATGGACTGGGACAAGCCTGCGGGGCAGACGCTGACCCTGGCGGTGGCCCGATCGAAGGCGAAGGGGAAGCGGATCGGGTCGCTGTTCCTCAACCCCGGGGGGCCGGGGGTACCCGGGATCCCCTACCTGCGCAGCGTCGTCGGTGAGCTGCCGAAGGAGATCCGCAAGGCGTACGACATCGCTGCCTGGGACACCCGGGGGGTCGGCGACTCCCGGCCGAAGATCACCTGCCTGCCGAACAGCGCGCTGGACGCCTTCTACGCCGCCGATGCCACCCCGGACTCACCGGCCGAGGTCGCGGACATGGTGACGTCCCTCAGGGCGTTCGCCGCGGCCTGCACGGCGCACACGGGTGCGCTGCTCGGGCACGTGGACACGATCAGCACGGTCAAGGACATGGATGTGCTCCGGGCCGTGGTCGGTGACCAGACGCTGACCTACAAGGGCGCCTCCTACGGCACCTTCCTGGGGGCCTGGTACGCCCAGCTCTTCCCGTGGCGCGTCGGCCGGCTGGTGCTGGACGGCGCGGTCGATCCCTCGCTCGACTCGACCCAGTACACCCAGGGCCAGGCGAAGGGCTTCGTGCGTGCGGTGCAGGCCTATGTGGACCACTGCCTGCGCTCACGCGGCTGCCCGTTGCGGGGCAGCCGCGCCGACGCCTACGGGCAGCTCGAGCGGCTGATCACCCGGGCGGACGCCCAACCCCTGCGCACCGAGGGCCGGCCGCTGACCCAGGCCCTGCTGGTCACCGGTTTGATCGCCGCGATGTACAGCGAGCAGCTGTGGCCGGCACTGACCCAGGGTCTGACCCAGGCGCTGGCCGGGGACGGCACGACCATGCTGCTGCTCGCCGACTCCTACCTGGAACGGGACGCGGACGGCACCTACGGCAACCTCCTGCAGGCGTTCACCACCATCGGCTGCCTCGACAGCGGCGAGACCCGGTCGGTGGAGCAGATCGCGGCGGACGCGGCGGCGATGAAGGCGAAGGAACCGCTCTTCGGTGACACCTTCGGCTGGGGGGGCCTGAGCTGCGCGGTCTGGCCACTGCCCGATGTCGTGCCCCAGCAGAGGACCACCGCGGTCGGCGCGGCGCCGATCGTGGTGATCGGTACCACCAACGACCCGGCGACGCCGTACGAGTGGGCGCAGGGGCTGGCCTCGCAACTGTCCAGTGGCCGGCTGATCACGCGCGAGGGCGAGGGTCACACCGGCTACGGAATGGGCAGCGCCTGCGTCGACGCGGCGGTGAACGCCTACCTTCTGCACGGCACGGTTCCGGCCGAAGGGCTCACCTGCCGCTGACCGGCACCACCACCACCCGGCGACGGTGACGCCCGGACGACGTGAGTCCGACCGTCCGTCCTCACCCGATCGGGGTCACCCGTTCGCCGTCCTCCCGCCGACGGTCAGCAGTCGTCGCAGGGATTCCGCGGTCATGTCGGGCGAACCGTCCGCGAGACCGGATGCAAACGGGTCACCCATCTTGCGCAGAACGTATCCGGCCGAGTGGACTACTACCACAGCTAGTGCTTTCTTGACTACTGAGCGCCACCATTGAGGCAGGCAGCCACGCCGGCGGCCGCGGACCTCGACCCAGGAGTCACAGATGAAGTACACGGTTATTGCCAAGGCCCTCAGCGCCGCGACCAGCGTGATCGCCGTCGCCGCCGTGGTCGGTGCCGGCGTCAAGTGGCTCTGATCATGGGACCGATTCAGCTCGCCCACGGGAAGAAGTGGTCCTGATCCCTCCGTCACGTCAGCCTCGGCGCCCGTGCGAGCGCGTGCGGGCGCCCGGCTGACAGATCCTCGGTCCGTATTCCTCAGGCCGCCAGCCGCATCGGCCGATCACTCGGGGAGATGACGGACCCGGCAAGGGGGAAGGCAGTGCGGCTCGCCCAAGGTTCCCCGCCGTGACCACGGTGCGGTCCACGAGTGACGCCGCCGCGCCCGGGAAGCCCGCAGGCCGCAGGCGCGGCCCGAGCCCGGTCACCCTCTATGCCCTCGCCATGGCGATCCTTCCCGCAGTGTTGTTCCTGGCCCTGGCGCGCCGTCAGGTCCCCCACGTGCCCTGGGCCGATCCGGCCATGCTGCCCTGCTACCTCCTGGCTGCGATGCTCGTGTTCGGCGAGCTCCGACCGCTGCTCGTGGCGCGGGCGGACGGCGACACCGACCAGGTCACCGTCTCGACGACCTTCGCGCTCGCCCTGGTGCTGGCCGGGCCGGTGGCCTTCGTCATGCTGGTCCAGGGGCTCGCGGTCGCCACGAGCGACATCTGGAGCCGGCGCCGTCCGCTGCGCGCCGCGTTCAACGTGGGGCAGTACCTGCTCACCCTGGTGAGTGCCCGCGCCGTGTTCTGCCTGCTCACCGATGCCCCGCTGCTCGCCCCGATGACCCGGCTGACGAACGGCGACGTGATTCCGGCGCTGGTCGCCGGGGTCGCCTTCTTCGTGGTCAACAACGGCGCGGTGGCCGTGGCCGTCGCTCTGGAACAGGGGCGTAGCGCCGTGGCCGTGGTGGTCGGTGACCTGCGGGTTCAGGGACTGACCTCGGCGATCCTGATCGGGCTCGCCCCGGTGGCCGCGGCGGCGTCGTACTACTCCGCGCTGATGCTTCCGCTGCTCGCCCTGCCCCTGGTCGGCGTCCAGCGCAGCGCCTGGATCGCCGCGCAGCGCCAGCACGAGGCTCTGCACGACAGTCTGACCGGACTGCCCAACCGCAAGCTGTTCCAGCTGCGCGCCGATCGGGCCCTGGCCGCGGCCCGCGGCGAGGCCCGGCTGGTCGGGATCATGTTGCTCGACCTGGACCACTTCAAGGACGTCAACGACACCCTGGGCCACCACGTCGGCGACGGGCTGCTGCGCGAGGTGGCCGTGCGGGTGACCTCCGCGCTTCCGGAGGGCGTGACCGTGGCCCGGCTCGGTGGCGACGAGTTCGCCGTCCTGGTCGGGCCGGCGCCCGACGCGGACGCGATCCTGGCGCTGGCGCAGGAGATCTCGGGGCGGCTGCGGGAGCCGATCGTGGCCGAGGGGGTGCGGATCGGCGTCCAGGCGAGCATCGGGATCGCCCTGAGCACCGATCACGAGGCGACCACCGAGACGATGCTGCAACGTGCCGACATCGCCCTGTACCTGGCCAAGGACAATCGCGGGGACGTGCAGGTCTACCGCCCCGAGGGCGATCAGAACACGGTGGCGCGGCTCAGCCTGATGGCCGATCTGCACGCGGCGGCGGTGAACCAGGACTTCGAGCTCGCCTTCCAGCCGCAGATCGAGACGGCGACCGGGCGGGTGGTGGCGCTCGAGGCGCTGATGCGCTGGCGTCACCCGGTGCGCGGGATGATCGAGCCGGACGTGTTCATCCCGCTGGCCGAGAACACCGGGGCGATCCGGCAGATGTCCCAGGTGGCGATCGAGGGGGCCCTGGGCACGCAGCAGCGGTTGCGCGGGGCGGGGCACGACCTGTCGATGGCGGTCAACCTGTCGGCCCGCGTGCTGTCCAATCTCGAGGTTCCCCTGTGGGTGGAGCAGGCACTGCTCGAGACCTCGGTGCCCTCGGCCCGGCTGACCATCGAGGTCACCGAGTCGACGCTGATCGCCGACCCGCAGGGAGCCCTGCGGGTGCTGAAGGAGTTGCGCGAGATGGGCGTCCGCCTGGCGATCGACGACTTCGGCACCGGCTACTCCTCGCTGTCGTACCTGCAGCGGCTCAGGCCCAACGACCTCAAGGTCGACAAGTCCTTCGTGACGGACATGATGAGCGACGAGAACGACGCACTGATCGTGCGGTCGGTGATCGAGCTGGCGCACTCGCTCGGCATGGCCGTGGTGGCCGAGGGCGTGGAGAATGTGCGGACCCTGGACCGGCTGGCCGAGCTGCACTGCGACCGCGCCCAGGGCTTCCACATCGCCCGGCCGATGCCCGAGGACGAACTCATGACCTGGCTGGACGCACGCCGGGCTGCTACTTCGGACGCCGAGCAGGCGGTGACCCGGTCGTGATCATCCCTCTGGCGGCGCTGCTCGCCGTGCTGCTCCCGGCCCTGCTGGGCGGGCGGCTGCGCCGGCTGGCCCAGGTGCGGCTGCGCCACACCTGGGTGGTCAGCAGCGCGCTGATCGCCCAGATCCTGGTGATCGAGCTGCTGTCCGGGCCGCGCTGGCTGCTCTCCTGGGCGCATGTGGCGACCTACGGGGCGGCGGCCTTCTATCTGTGGGCCAATCGTCGCGTTCCGGGGTTGCTGGTGCTCGGGCTCGGCGGCGCTTCGAACGGGATCGCGATCGCGGTCAACGGCGGCACGCTCCCGGCGCGCGCCGGGGCGTTGGCCACTGCCGGCATCGAGCAGTCGGCCGAGGAGTTCGCGAACTCCGGAGTGGTCCACGGTGCCCGGCTGGCCTTCCTGGGCGATGTCTTCGCGATCCCTGACGCCTGGCCACTGTCCAACGTGTTCAGCGTCGGCGACGTCCTGATCGTGCTCGGGGTCGGGTACGCCTCGCTACGGATCTGTGGCACCCGTTGGACGCCGCCCTGGGCCCCGCGGTCACGCGGCCATGGCCGGCCGCGGCACGCTGCGACCGGCCGC
>JBAPWU010000018.1:0-6285 GCA_049283855.1 Kineosporiaceae bacterium | reverse complement strand
GGGACAGCCCCGCCGGGTTCGGCCGGTGCACGCGGCGGGCGTAGTCGCGCAGCGCGGCGGCGCAGGCGGTCGCGTCCTGCGCGGCCACCCGGTAGGCGTCCTGATCCGGTTGGGGCCGGAGCGCGAGCGCGGCCCGCAGCCGTTCGCGCACCTGGTTCGGCCGGGCGTGCTCGTCGTGCAGGTCGAGGGTGAAGGAGGACAGCCCGCACTCCTCCAGTCGGGCGCGGACGACGTCCAGCGCGGCACCCTTCTCGGCCACGAACAGCACGGTGCGGCCCTGGGCCATCTGGTCGGCCAGGATGTTGGTGATGGTCTGGGACTTGCCCGTGCCGGGCGGGCCCTCCAGTACGAAGCTGCGCCGGTCCCGGGCCGCGGCGATCGCCTCGGCCTGCGAGCCGTCGGCGGGGATCGGGGCCGCCGCGGCGATCGCGTCCAGGTCGGCATCGGGCGGCACGACCGAGGCGTCGTCCCCGAACCGATCGGTGGGGGTGAGCGCCAGGTGGCGCACCAGGGGGTTGTCGATGAACGTCGGCCAATGCTCGTCGAGGTCCCGCCAGAGCAGGTAGCCGGTGAACGCGATGATCGCGAGCCGGGCCTCGCTGTCCACCCGGAACGGCAGCTGTGCCGCCGCGAGCGCCTCGCGCATCGTCCGGATCACGGCGTCGACGTCCACCCCGTCGCCGTCCGCGCGCTGCGGCAGCTCGCGCAGGGCTGGGACCGTGAAGCCGAACTCGGTGCGCAGCTTCTCCATCAGGCTCAGGTTCAGCGAGACCTGCCCGGCCGGGTCGAAGGTGATCCGGTGCGGAGCGATCACCCCCCTGATCTCGACCGGGGCGATCAGCAGGGGCGCCGACAGCTCGCGCTCGCCCAGGGTCCAGTCGAGGCGGCCCAGGGTCACCGAGAGCAGGTTGGCGCCGGTCTCCTGCTTGGCGGTGCGGGCCCGGTAGCGCAGCCGCTCCATCGTGCGCTTGTGGGTGGCGCCGTCCAGGTCGGAGAAGACGGTGGAGCGCTGCAGCAGCATCGAGCGCTGCACGTCGCCGGGCAGGGTGGCTGCGGTGCTCCGTTCGTGCCCGGCCACCGCCCAGGCGAGGTCGTCGGCTGCGCGCACCGCGACCGCGCGACCCTCCTGCAGCAGGTCGGCGAAGGCCCCCAGCTGCTCGTGGGGCATCAGCAGCGGCAACTGGGTCATGCCCCGGCCAAGATTCAGCAGCGGGTTGCGCAGGGTCAGGTCGAGCAGCGCGTTCTTCCAGCTCTGGATTCGTGCAGGGGCGACCGGGCTGGCTGGGCTGGCTGGGCTGGCTGGGCTGGCTGGGCTGGCTGTGCCGGCTGTGCTGGCGGCAGCCGTGGTCTCGGCCGCGGTGCCTGCGGTGCCTGCGGTGACTGCGGTGCCTGCGCTCCCGGACCGGTGCTCGGCTGTGGACGGCACGGCGCGGCGATCGAGGGCGTGGTGATCGACGGCGTGGTACTCGACGATCTCGGTGACGCCGTCCTCGCGCCGGCGCTGGACCGGCATCGGACGCACCCGCATCATCCGGGTCATCCCAATGTCGACCACCCCGACCAGCTCGGCGGTGCCACCCCGGAAGTAGCCGTCCAGCGGAGCCTGTGCCGCCCGGCGGAACAGGTCCTTCGGCGGACGGCGCTCCTGGGTGAGCAGCGTGGTCTCTAGCACCCCCATCACCTTCAGGTCCACGGCGTTGGCCGCGGTGGCCACCTGCAGGCTCGCGGCGTCCGGCAGGCCCAGACCGGTGCCGCGCCACCAGCCGAGGAAGGCGTGGCCGTGAGCGATCCAGATCACCGGGCCGATCCCGAGGTGCTCGAGCACCGAGGCCAGGGCCAGGGTGGTGTCCAGGCAGGTGCCCAGCCGCTGGGTGAGCACGTCGGAGACCGAGCGCACCTTCTGCCCGTAGCCCCACCCGGCCGGAGGCTCGGCGTAGGAGATGCCCAGGTCGTGGACGGCGGTGAAGGTCGCCTCGACGATGGCGTCGATCCGCGCCGGGTCGACCTCGCTCACCGCCAGCGATCCCGATCCGGTGCGCCGGGTGAGCCCATCGGCGATTCGGGGCAGCAGCGTCGCGATGTCGGGGTGGTTGGGCTGCACGAAGGCGGCCAGGAGTTCGAGGGAGAGCAGCACGGCGTGCGGGTCCAGCAGCCACTGGCGGGCCGCCAGCACCCGGATCGGCGTGAAGGACCCGACCGGCTCGCGGTCGCCGACCGTCACGGTGACCACGATCTCGGCCGAGGTCTCCTCCTCGATCGCCCACATCTGTTGCGGGTCGAGACGGATCGGGGGGTTGTCCACGACGAACCGGCCACCAGGAGCGAGCGAGTCCACCTGGTGGCGCCACGGTCGGGTCAGCACGGTGCCCAGGGAATCGCGGACCTGCACGGTCACGGCGACCTGCTCGACTGCTCCGTCGGCGTCATCGTCAGGGCCGGCGTCGGGGTGGAGACCGGGGCAACTGACGATCACCCGGTGCAGGAAGCCCAACCCGTTGTGTGCCATCGCGAAGTTCACCAGCGGCGCCGCGACGACCTCGATCTCCACCCGCATGGCGAGCACTCTAGGCCGGGGCGCGCCGTGCACCGGCAGCGGAGTTGATCTCATGCGATCATCGGGTCTGTGAGCGTGGACAAGGGACCCGGGCGACCCGCCGAGCAGCCCGTAGCGAGTAAGAACAGCAACTGGGGCACCAAGATCGTTCTGATCCTGGTCACCATCGTGCTGATCGCACTGGCCGCCCTCCTGGCTATCAACTTCCTGCCCAACTGGTGGGCGCACCGGGTGGGTGAGGTGGCCGACGGCAAGTTCACCTCGGGCATCTTCGCCGGGCTGACCTGCGGGGTGGTCTTCACCGCCATCCCTCTGCTCATGCTGAGGCGGGTCTTCGGCCGGCACGGTGGGGTGGCGGGTCGGACCATCTGGCTGATCCTGGCCGCGCTGTTCGCCGCGCCGAACCTGACCACGCTGGCGATCGTCATCGGCAACGGCAATGCGGCGCACGCGGCGGAACGCACCTTCGACGTCGAGGCCCCGGGCTTCCGCAACGGCAGCGCCATCGGGGCCGCCGCGGGCGCCGTCCTGGTGATGATGTTCTGGCTGATGATGGCCGGTCGGCGCCGGCGCAAGAAGCAGCTCCACCAGCGCGACGTCGAACTCGAACACCTTCGGCTCGAGGTTCAGCGTCGGCAGGCCGACGAGGACGCGCCGGCCCAGCAGAGCAAGGGGTACGAGCCGCGCAAGGACGCAGAGCCCACCGACCGGTGAGAGCCCGACCGAGACCAACGTGTCTGACCGAGGCCCGCGTTCCTGACCGCGGCACTTCCTGACCGTGGCCGTTCCTGACCAGGCCGTTCCTGACCGAGGCCCGTGTGCACGGTGCCGGGGCTGTGGACAACCGCGCCGGGGCGCTGCCCCTCCCGCCTAGGGTCCTCGGACATGGAGAACGTGCCGATCGACCTGCTCGATCCGGTGCTGCCCGACGGCGATCCGCAGCAGGCGATCGCAGCCGTCCGGGCGCTGCAGCATGCCTCCAACGCCTGTCGCGACGCGCTCGACCGGCTCGATGCCTCGGTGTCCGCGGCTGAGGCCTGGTCGGGTCCGGCGGCCGACGCCTACGCGCAACGTCGGGGGGTGCTGGTCGATCGGTGCGCCGATCTCGACACGGTGACGGCACGCGCCGCCCGGGCGATCGAGAGCTGGTCAGCCGAGGCCGGGGCTCAGCGAGCGGTGCTGGTCCGCGCGCGGGGGCAGCTTCTCGACCTCCAGCAGCAGGACGCCGCGGCGCGCCGGCTCGGGATGGACACTCCAGTGCACCTGCACGCCGAGCTGTTCGACGCCGTCCAGGCGTGGCGGACGGCGCAGGCTGCCGACCGGCAGGAGGGCGAGCAGCTCGTGCGTACGCTGCTCGGGCTGCGTGAGGAGATCTCCGATGCTCCGGTCGGCCTCGGCGGGCAGGTGACCGATCTCGTCGGCACGGTGTGGAATCGCGGCGTCGTGGAGCCGGTGGCCGGCATGTGGGCCCTGACCGGGCAGGCGCTGATCGATCCACACGCGTGGTGGCAGGACGTACGGGGCGGCGTCAAGGGCCTGGCCTCCTCGATCGAGACGTGGTGGAACGACCCGAAAGGTGCGGCGGGGCAAGCGGTGGACGCGCCCGCCTGGCAGGCGGGCCACTACGGGCAGGGCGCCGGCGCGGTGCTGGCGATGGCGTTGCCCGGGCCGCGGTGGGCACGGCGGATGCCGGGGGATCGGCGGGAGATCCGACCGCGAGGCACGCCGCGGCCGGGGCCGCAGCCGCGGCTGCAGACGGTCGACGAGTTGCTCGACGGAGTCGACCTGCACCTGCACGAGCACCCCGACTTCGGACACACGCTGGCCCGCCACGTCGACGTGGACGACGACTACCTGACCGACCGGCTGACCCACGGCACGCTGCATCCGGACGGAACGCGTGGTGGGGTGCCGCCGGAGGCCTCGCGGTTCACCGACCGGGCGACCGCCGATGCGGCGATCAACGAGACTCTCCGACGGTACGAGACCGAGCTCCGCGCGTTCGCTGCCCGGCCCGGGACCGGAGTCCTCCGCCTCGACCATTCGCTGGGGCACGATCTCGGCACGGTGATCACCCCCACGCCGCAGGGGTTCATGGTCAGGCAGGGTCAGGTGGTACGGCTCTACCTTCGCCGCGAGCCCGACGGCAGCGTCTGTCTGGAGACCGCCTATGTGAGGAGCGCCAGTGGCTGAGAAGACGGCCTTCGACACCCTCGAGCAGTTCCGGGACTTCTACTCCCCGCATGCGGAGGAGAAGTTCTTCGACGCTGACGGGCCCTGGCAGGTGGGCGTGAACCATGTCCGGGGCAGCGGTGGCGATCTGGGGCGGGTGCGCCGTGAACTCGCCGCGGTGCTGGCCGAGGATCTCACCGACGCGGAACTCCACCTGAGGACGGTCTCGCTCGTGATGGTGCCCGCAGGGCGGGATGCCCGCACCTTCCTCGAGTACCTGCTGCGCCGGCTCGACGAGGCCATCTCCGACCCTCGCCCGGCGGACCTCGACGGGGGTGGGTCCGGCGACGAGGGACTCGTCTGGGGTGAGGGAGTACTCCACCGCTCCCGGTTCTCCGATCGCGCCGCGGCCGAACTGGCTACCCGAGACGTGTTGCGTGCCAACGAGAATCACTTCCGCGCCTGGGCGGCGGACCCCCAGGGCACTCCGCGACTGCACCTGGTCGCCGACCTCGGCCGGGTGGTGGGCACCTGTCGCGGTGTCGACGGCAACGGGCGTATCGCCGGTGAGCCGACGCCGGTCACCGCCTGCGCGGTGCTGATGCGGCTGGACGCCGACACCGGGCGGCCGGTGGTGGTCACCAGCTACCCGGAGCCGAGCGTCAGCGAGACCACACGTCGGCGCTACCCCGATCTGACCGGGCTGTTCGGCGGCTTCTTCGGTCAGGACCTCCGCGTGGTCGACCACGACTTCTGGTCGGCGGAGCGCCACTTCCACGTGACCACTGCGCCGACCGTGGTCGCCCGGGCGGTGGACCAGCTCGGCCGGCTGCTCACCGACCAGCCCACCGAGCAGGCGTTGCGCGCCGCCGTGCACGACCTCGGCTCCTGCCTCAACCCAGCGGACATGCGTCGCTGGGTGAGCGGCCTGCTGCTCCGCGCCACCGACCTGGAGTGGATCTAGCCGACGCGTGGCGGACCGCTGCCCGGACTCCCGCCCGGCGAGGGTCCCCTTGGGGCCACGTCGAGGCGTACTCCTGGGAGCTGCAGGTCGAGGCGGAGCTGGCGATTGCGCAGGTGATGCCCGAGCTGGCGAGCGTTGTGTTCGTTGCGCCACAGGGTGCTTCGGCGTGGGGTGCGGGTGGGGTCGAGGGTCCGGGGAGGGATGACCCAGGGCACTCCCTCGATCATCTGGATCTGCCAGGATCCGGCGTGCACGGCAGTGTGGTGGCGCGCACACAGAAGCACCAGGTTGTCGACATCGGTGCTCCCGCCGTGGCGCCACCAGATGACGTGATGTGCGTCGCACCAGGTGACCGGTGCGGTGCATCCGGGCACGACGCAGCCACGGTCGCGGGTGATGAGGGCGCGGCGCTGGGCGGCGGTGGCCAGGCGGGTGGTGCGGCCCTGGGCGAGGATCGCGCCGTTGTCGTCGACCAGCGTGGGGTCCAGGACGGCGTCGCACAGGAACCGGGCGAAGGTGCCGGGGTCGAGGGGTTCTCCGGTGCCCAGGTCAGTGGCCAGGCCGGGCGCGATGGGCCGGCCCTGGGCGTCGAGGG
>JBAPWU010000017.1:0-2166 GCA_049283855.1 Kineosporiaceae bacterium | reverse complement strand
GGGCTGGACGGCGTGCACCGGCCCGACCCTCGGCGCGATCATGGCGCTCACCCTGGACGGCGCGAGCGCCACGCGGGGGGCCCTGCTGGCCACCGCGTACAGCCTGGGCCTGGGCATCCCGTTCCTCCTGGTCGGCCTGGCCTACCGCCGTGCGCTCGGTGCGCTGGACGTCGTCCGGCGGCACCGGGTCCTGGTCACCCGGATCGGCGGCGCGATGCTGGTCGCAGTCGGGGTGCTGCTGGCCAGCGGGGCCTGGACCGCGCTGATGCAGCAGGTCCAGGGCCGGATCACCGGGTTCGAGACGGTGATCTGATGGCCGTCGACACCGAGGGGGCGTTCACCGAGCTCGAGCCCGCCGACGAGGTGATCCGCCAGCCCACGCTGGGTCTGGGCGGCTGGCTGAGGTGGGGCTGGCGGCAACTGACCAGCATGCGCACCGCCCTGCTGCTGCTGTTCCTGCTCGCCGTGGCCGCCGTGCCGGGGTCGATGCTGCCGCAGCGCCGCGCGGACCCGAGCCGGGTCGGCGACTACCTCAGCGACCACGCCACGACGGGGCCGTGGCTGGACCGCCTGGGCTTCTTCGACGTCTACAGCTCGCCCTGGTTCTCGGCGATCTACCTGCTGCTGTTCGTCTCCCTGGTCGGCTGCGTGATCCCGCGGGCCCGGCTGCACCTGCGGGCGATGCGCTCGGCCCCGCCGCGCACCCCGCGCCGCCTGGAGCGCCTCGACGAGTACCAGCAGGTCGAGGCGCCGTCCGGCACCTCGGCGGAGGAGAGCCTGGATGCCGCACGGGTCGTGCTGGCCCGGCGCCGCTACCGTCTCGCCGACTACGACGGATCGGTGGCGGCCGAGCGGGGGTACCTGGCCGAGACCGGGAACCTGGTCTTCCATCTGGCCCTGCTCGCCCTGCTGGTGGCCCTGGCCTGGAGCTCGCTGGCCAGCTACTCGGGCCAGGCCATCGTGGTCGAGGGCCGCAGCTTCGCCAACGTGGTCACCCAGTACGACTCCTTCAGCGCCGGGCCCCTGGTCGACACCGGTGACCTGCCGCCGTTCAGCTTCACCCTCGATCGGTTCACGGTCGCGTTCGAGGCCGGGGCCGAGGCCGGCGGCAGCCAACTGGGCTCACCCCGCCAGTTCGACGCCGCGCTGACGGTGCACGACAGCCCCGGCGCGCCCGCCCGCACCCTGACCATCCGCCCGAACCACCCGCTGGACGTGAACGGCACCCGGGCATTCCTGGTCGGCAACGGGTACGCCCCCATGATCACAGTGACCGACGGCAACGGCAACGTGGCCTTCCGCGGGCCCGTGGTCACTCGGCCCCAGGACGGCAACTACAAGTCGGTGATGGTGGTCAAGGTCCCTGACGCCACGCCGCGCCAGATCGGGCTGGCCGGGGTGTTCCTGCCCACCTACGACCTCGACGACGGGGTGCCGGTCTCGCTGTTCCCGCAACCGCTCAAGCCCCGCCTGATGCTGCTCGCCTTCGTCTCCCGGCCGGGCGAGGACGGGCTGAACGTCAACAACGGCATCCCCCAGTCGGTGATGCGGCTGGACACCCGGAGGATGACCCAGCTGAAGGCCGCGGACGGCGCACCGCTGCGGATCCTGATCGAGCCGGGGGCCACGGCGACCCTGCCGGACGGCGCAGGAACGGTGCGGTTCGACCGCGTCGCCCGCTACGCCGCCCTGGACATCCGCCGCGACCCGTCGAAGGGTTGGGCCCTGGGCACGTCCCTGCTGGCCCTGGCCGGGGTGAGCGCGTCGCTGTTCGTGCGCCGTCGCCGGGTCTGGGTCCGCGCGACCGAGGACGCCGATGGCCGTACCGTGGTCGAGGTGGCCGGACTGGCCCGGGGTGAGGACGGCGGCCTCGCGGCCGAGATCGCGTCGGTCGCCTCGATCCTGGGCGGGCCGGACGGCGCGAGCACCACGCAGCGCACGACGACGAAGGAGTAGCCGGTGGCGGTCGAAGAGAACCTGGCCCAGCTGAGCAACACGCTGATCTACTCCTCGATGCTGGTCTACACCGGCGCCCTCGGGGCCTTCGTGACCGACCTTGCCGTCCGGGGAGCCCGGGCCGGCCAGGTGCCGGCCGAGGAGCCGGCCAAGGAGCTGGCGCACGTCGGGGCACCCGATCGGGTGGCCGCTGCGACGTCACCGGTGCCC
>JBAPWU010000016.1:0-16842 GCA_049283855.1 Kineosporiaceae bacterium | reverse complement strand
GCACCACACAGGCCGCGGTGGTGGCCTGCATCCACAGGGCCGAGGCATCGGTCCCGGTGCCGAGGCCGTGCAGGACGGCGACCGGCCAGGCCGCGTACGCCGCCCAGTGCACCGCCTTCCAGGCACGGGCGCCGAGCCGATCGCGCAGCAGGCTGGTGACCACCACCGCGAGCATCAGGTCCAGGGCCAGGGTGCCCAGGCCGAGCCACAGCGGGCGGTAGGCACCGGCGAACGGCACCACCAGGTCGAGCAGCCTCAGCTGCGCGTAAGGATCGAACAGCAGGGAGACCACATGCACCGCCAGGAACCCGACCGCGGTCAGCGCAGCGGTGGAGTGCACCGCCTGGACGGCGAGCCGCGGGAGCCCGACGAGGGCTCGCCCCGAGCGGGAGCCGATGCCCAGGGCCACCACGATCGAGAAGAGCACGAGGGAGCTGAGGCCGCTGCCGCGGGCCAGGTACCAGGCCGCGGAGATGAGGTCGTGGGTCATGCCGAGGACACTGCTCGGCGAACCTGTGCGCCCGCTGTGCCACACCTGAGCGCCGCCGATGACCTCACGACCGCCCCGTCGCCGGACGGGGTCCGGGCAGGACACAGGAGGCTCACAGGATTCGCACAGCGCCGGACCAGCCCGTGGGGCCACCATGGTGGTCATGAACACCTCGACCTCCCCCGCCGGCCGCGCCCGGATGCAGCACCCGGACGGTCGCCCCGTCAAGATCCTGGTCGTCGACGACGAGCCCTCGCTCTCCGAACTGCTCTCGATGGCGCTGCGCTACGAGGGCTGCGAGGTGCGGGTGGCGGCCGACGGCCAGTCGGCCGTGCGCACCGCCCGTGAGATGCGCCCCGACGCCGTCGTGCTCGACGTGATGCTGCCCGACATCGACGGGCTCGAGGTGCTGCGCCGGCTGCGGACCGAGGACGACGTGCCGGTGCTGTTCCTGACCGCCCGCGACGCGGTCGAGGACCGGATCGCGGGGATCACGGCCGGCGGCGACGACTACGTGACCAAGCCGTTCAGCCTGGAGGAGGTCGTGGCCCGCCTCCGCGGGCTGATCCGGCGGACGTCGCTGATCAGCGAGCGCACCGACGCCCGGCTGATCGTCGGCGACCTGATCCTGGACGAGGACAGCCACGAGGTGGAGCGCTCCGGCGAGGCGATCACCCTGACCGCGACCGAGTTCGAACTGTTGCGCTACCTGATGCGCAACCCGCGCCGGGTGCTCAGCAAGGCGCAGATCCTGGACCGGGTGTGGAACTACGACTTCGGCGGTCAGGCCAACGTGGTCGAGCTGTACATCTCCTACCTGCGCAAGAAGATCGACGCCGGGCGGAACCCCATGATCCACACCCTGCGCGGGGCCGGCTACGTGCTGCGCCCGGCCGAGTAGCCGGCCGTGTCCACGACGGCGACCGCCGTCCCGCCCCGCTGGCGGACCCCCTCCCGATGGACCCTGCGGGCCCGGCTGGTCGCCGTCCTGGTTACCCTGATCGCCGGGGTCACCCTGCTGATCGGCGCCGCCAGCGTGGTCGCCCTGAACCGCCAACTCACCCGGCAGCTCGACGAGCAGCTCGCCAGCGCCACCCAGCGGGCCCAGCTCCCTCCGCCCCGGCACGACAGTGACGACGACGGGGAGGCACCCGAGTTCTTCAACAACCTCGGCACCGGCGAGGGCACGCTCGGCGTCACCGTCGCCGGCGGCCGGGTGACCTCGGCCGGGGTGGTCGGACCGCAGGGCAGCACCCTGACCCTGACCCCGAGGCAGACCTCCGCCGTGACCACCGCTCCGGCCGACGGGTCGAGGACCTCGATCGACCTCGGAGGCTCCCTGGGCACCTATCTGGTGACGGCGCTGCCGAGCAAGGACGGCGCGGTCACCTTCGTCGGGCTGCCCAGGGGACCGATGCAGCACACGGTCACGGAACTGGCCCGCACGGTGCTGCTGGTGGGCATCATGGGCGTCCTGCTGGCGGTGCTGGCCGGTCTGGTCATCGTGCGGCTGGCGCTGCGGCCGCTGCGCCGGGTCGCGGCGACCGCCTCCCGGGTGGCCGAGCTCCCCCTCGATCGGGGCGATGTCGCCCTGCACGAGCGGGTTCAGGACGCCGACACGGATCCGCGCACCGAGGTCGGCCAGGTCGGCTCCGCCCTGAACCGGATGCTGGGCCACATCGCGGGCGCCCTCGCCGTCCGCACCGCCAGTGAGGCGCGGATGCGCCGATTCGTCGCCGACGCCAGCCACGAGCTGCGCACCCCGCTGGCCTCGATCCGCGGCTACGCCGAGCTGACCCGCCGCCACTCCGCCGAACTGCCCGCGGAGGTGACCCATGCGATCGGGCGGGTCGAGTCCGAGGCGGTGCGGATGACCGGCCTGGTCGAGGACCTCCTGCTGCTCGCCCGCCTGGACGAGAGCGCGGACGCCGCCGCGATCCGTCGCGACGAGGTGGACCTGAGCGCCATCGTGATCGACTGTGTCTCCGATGCCCACCTGCTCGACCCGCAGCATCGCTGGCAGCTCGACCTGCCCCCCGAACCGGTCATCGTCACCGGCGACGCCGCCCGGTTGCGCCAGGTGCTGACCAACCTGCTGGCCAACGCCCGGGTGCACACCCCGGCCGGGACCACGGTCGGGACCAGGCTGGTGCGCGACGGCGACGCCGTGCAGCTCGAGGTGACCGACGACGGGCCCGGAATCCCCGAGCAGTTGCAGCGGTCGGTGTTCGACCGGTTCGCCCGGGCCGATTCCTCGCGCTCGCGGGCGGTGGGCAGCACGGGCCTCGGACTGGCGATCGTGGCCTCGGTGATCGAGGCGCACGACGGCCGGGTCGAGGTCTCCAGCCGGCCCGGCCGCACGTCGTTCACGGTGAGCCTGCCGGCCCTCGCCCAGACCCGCTAGCCCGGCGAGGCCACCGCCGGCGCACGCAGCTCGGCCAGCCCGCCGAGGAGCTGCGCCACGGCCGCGGGATCGGCGACCCGGTAGGCGGCAACGGTTTCGCCGTATCCGACCTTGACCGCCAGGTCGCCTCCGGGCTGGTCGAGCACCGCGAACGCCAACTCGTCGGTGACGTCGTCGCCCAGATAGATCACCGCGCCCGGGGCCAGGCCCAACCGGGTGCGCAGGGCCCGCAGCGCCGTCCCCTTGGTGGCCTGGCTGACCGACAGCTCGAAGACCTCCTTGCCCTGGAGCAGCTGCACCCCCGGCCACGTGGCGGGCCCGTCGAGGACCTCGGCCGCGACCAGTGCGGCGACCGGCCGGGTGCACCGCCGGGTATGGATCGCCACCGACGTCGCCTTGGCCTCCACCTCGGTTCCGGGGTGGCGCGCGGAGATCTCGGCCAGCTCCGCGGCGAAGTGGGCCAGCAGCTCCCGGGCGGCCCCGGCCAGGCCGGGGCCCCCGGGCGCACCGGTGCCGTCCTCGCTCTCGGCCCCGTGCCCGCCGATCAGGGTCACCCGCGGCCCGGGCCGGACGAGGCTGCGCAGGCTCGCCAGCGACCGCCCCGAGACCACCGCGACGTGCGTGTTCGGCAGGGCGGCCAGGCGTTCGACGGCCGCCAGCGCCTCGGGCAGGGCCCGCGCATCCTGCGGACGGTCCACGATCGGGGCGAGCGTGCCGTCGAAGTCCACCGCGACCAGGATGCGATCCAGGCCGGTCAGGGCGAGCAGGGCCGAGCGGAGCCGGTCCCCGTGGGGCTCGACCTCCTCGCGCGCGCCGAGGGAACGCAGGAACGAGGCCGCCCACCAGCTCACGTCGTAGGCGAACACGTGCCGGCGCATGGCCCGGATCCGGCGTGCCTTCTCGCGGGCGGGCGCCCGCACGGCACGCATGATCGTGCCCTTCATGCCCTCGATGTCGTGCGGGTTGACCACGTAGGCCTGGGTCAGCTGACCCGCGGCACCGGTGAACTCGGAGAGCACCAGGGCGCCGCCCTCGTCGAACCGGCTGACCACGTACTCCTTGGCGACCAGGTTCATGCCGTCGCGCAGGGCGGTCACCAGCATCACGTCGGCGGCCAGGTAGAGCGCGGCCAGCTCCTCGCGGGGGAACGACTGGTGCAGGTAATGCACCGCCGGGTGCCCCACCTGGGCGTGCAGACCGTTGATCCGGCTGACCTCCACCTCGACCTCGTCGCGCAGGGCCTGGTAGGACCCGACGCGTTCCCGGCTAGGCGTGGCCACCTGCACGAAGGCCGTCCCCGGCGTGCTCAGCAGTTCCTCGTCGAACAGCTCCCCGACGGCCTTCAGCCGATGCAGGATCCCCTTGGTGTAGTCGAGCCGGTCGACTCCGAGCAGAACGACCTCAGGGTCGCCCAGCTCGGCCCGGATCTGCTTGGCCCGGATCGCCACCGACGGCCGGCGCGCCACCTGATCCAGCTGCACGGCGTCCACCGAGATCGGGAACGCGGCGCAGCGCACCTCGCGCACACCGGCGTGCTCGTTCACCAGCGCGACCCCACGCCGGGTGGTCAGACCGAGCCGGCGGCAGGCCCGCAGCACGTTGTTGGCGTCGGCCTGCCGCTGGAAGCCGAGCAGGTCCGCCCCCAGCAGGCCCTCGAGCACCTGGCGCCGCCAGGGCAGCTGCGCATAGATCTCGTACGGGGGGAAGGGGATGTGGTTGAAGAAGCCGATCCGCAGGTCGGGCCGCAGCCGGCGGAGCAGCTGCGGCACCAGCTGCAACTGGTAGTCCTGCACCCAGACGGTGGCCCGCCGGGCGGCCTGCCGGGCCGCCGCCTCGGCGAACCGGCGGTTCACCACCACATAGGCCTCCCACCAGTTGCGGTGGAAGATCGGCGGCGAGATGACGTCGTGGTAGAGCGGCCACAGGGTGCCGTTGGACATGCCCTCGTAGTACTCCTCGATCTCGGTCTCGCTCAGCGGCACCGGCACCAGATGCATGCCGTCGGCGTCGACCTCCCCGGGAAGGTCGCCACTGCTGCCGGCCCAGCCGACCCAGACCCCGTGATGCCGACGCAGCACCGGTTCGAGAGCCGCGACCAGCCCGCCCGGGCTGGTCTTCCAGCTGCTCGATCCGTCCGGTTCGACGCGGTGGTCCACCGGGAGACGGTTGGCGACGACGACCAGGTCATAGGAACCCGACACTCAGGATCACTCCATCCGGCAGGGACCCCCTCAACCTACCCAGACGGTCGGACGACGCAATGAGGAGCGTCCTCAGTCGACCCGGAACCAATCGGTGGCCAGCGGCGGGCGGTCCTCGCGGTGCACCACGATCCGCACCAGGCCAGGGCGCAGGTCGGCGACGGTGAACCGGCCCAGCTCGTCCACCGGGACGCCGGTGATCTGCTCCTGCGGCACGACGTCCGCCGGTGCGGGGGCGCGGTGCAGCTCGACCCGCGCGTGCTCGGGCGGGGTCAGTTGACCGAGCAGGCGCCACCCGCGATCAGGAGGGGCGACCTCGATCTCGACCGCCGACTCCCCGCTCTCGAAGGTCAACGCCCGGGGCGTCCCGCCCTCCCCGCCGGAGGGCTCGGCCCGCAGGAGGACCGTCGAGGTGTCGACCTGGGAGTCCCAGGTGAGCAGGGCGAGCTCGACATCGAGTGAACGCAGGCCGAAGCTCGCCTTCGCGGTGGCGACCACGAGGTCGGGAACCGCCTCGGCGCGGGCGAAGAGATCGACCAGCTCGGCTGCGAGTCGGTCGTCGGGGGGCTCGATGTCGCTCAACGGTCCTCCTGGAGCAGGCCCGGCTCCCGGTCGGCAGGGGTCGCTTGCCTGTCAGGAGTCATCGGGCTCACCACTGATACCTCGGGCCTGCACGGCGTGACGCAGCTCACTCAGGCACCGCATCCGGGTGGGACCGAGGCTGCCGATCGGGATGCCGAGCGCCTCGGCGGCGTCCCGGTAGGAGAGGGCATCCTGCGCGGCCATCCCGGTGACCAGGATCCGCAGCAGGCGCTGGCAGCGGTCGGTCAGCTCGGCGAAGGCCTCCCAGAGCAGCCGATCACGCTCGGCGGTCAGGGCGGGCACGTCCGGCCCGGCCACCGGCCCGGCCGCGGCGTCGAGCAGGGTGTCATTGTCGGTGTGCACCGTACGCACCGACCGCCGGTGCAGGCGGTGGATCTCGTGCCGCACCACGGTGGCGAGCCAGGCTCCGACCCGATGCGGGTCCTCGATCCGGTGCAGGTGCTCGAGCAGACGCATCCAGGCGGTCTGCAGCACGTCGGCGGCGTCGGCGTCACGCAGACGATAGGACCGGGCGATCGACCAGAGCAGACCGCTGTACCGCTCGACCAGGAGGTCCCACGCCGCCTGATCCCCGGCCGCCGCACGGCGGACCAGGACCGCGGCATCGTCCTCCATCACGCCTCCGTGCGAACGGCCAGATTGTCGGGCCGAAAGTACCAGCACCCGTAGGACACGACTCAGGACCCGACCCGCACACGCCGTCCGGCCAGGAAGGCCGCCGTCTCGGCCAGGGCCGGCCCGGGGTCGCGCCGCCCGATCCCGATCCGGAACCGGTCGGCCGGCACCGGCAGCAGCCGGGAGGCGTACACCGAGCCGGGCAGCAGCAGCACGCCGCGCTCCCGCAGCAGCTCGGCGCAGAAGGCCTCGACCCCGTCGGCGCCGCGGTAGCGCGGGAAGGCGACGCAGCCGCCGTCCGGTGCCTGCCAGTCGAACAGATCGGCGTGCGCGGCGAAGAAGGCGTCGAACAGCGGCCGGTTCGCCGCGATCACCGCACGCACCCGGGAGCGCAGCTCGCCGGCGTGACGCACGGCGTAGGTGGCCAGGAGCTCGCTCGGCGCCGCGCCGGAGATGCTCGTCCAGTGCTTGCGCTTCTCCAGACGGGCCAGCAGGCCCCGGTCGCGGCAGGCCACCCAGCCCACCCGCAGCCCGGGCAGCCCGAGGGACTTCGAGGTGACGTCGAGGGAGATGCCGAGCTCGCTCAGGTCGACCGCGGCCGGCAGGGTGGCGGCCGGGTCGGTCTCGACGCCGCGGTAGACCTCGTCGGCGAACAGGTGGACGCCGCGGCGCTCGCAGACCGCCACCAGGTCCGCCCAGGTCTGCCGGTCCGGCACGAACCCGGTGGGGTTGTTCGGCAGGTTCACCGCGACCACCCGGGTGCGCTCGGTGATCGCCGAGGCGATCCGGTCGACGTCGAGTGCCCACCGCAGCTCGGCGCCCTCGCCGCGCCACAGCGGGATCCCGCTCACCCCGGCTCCGGTGGCCAGGGGCACGGACTCCATCGACTGGTAGTTGGGCACCGTGACCACGGCGTGATCGCCGGGACCGAGCAGCTCCTGCAGCACCCAGAACATGGCCTCCTGCGCGCCGCAGAAGGTCAGGACGTCCTCGGGCCCGGTCGCGGTGTAGGTCGCGGCGATCGCCTCGCGCAGGGCATCGCTGCCCCAGGTCGGCAGATAGCCGAGCGGCAGCGCGAGCAGTTCCTCCAGGGCGCCCGCGCCGGCGATCTCGAGCAGCTCCCCGACCGTGCAGGTCTGCGCGTCGGAGGCGGTGAGGTGATAGCGGGCCCGGAACTCCCACTCGGCGAAGAACTCCTCCAGCGTGAACGTGGGCAGGGGTTCCATGCCCCGATCGTGGCAGACACGCGGCGAGGCACCCACCGAGATCCGGTGGATGCCTCGCCGCCGATGACTGCGGTCAGGCCGCTGCGGTCTCCTGCGCGTGCGGCAGGATGGCCGGCTCCTCGGGCGGCAACTCGGCCGCGACGTCCCTGGCGGTGATCGAGTGCATCATCGCCCACGCGATCCCGCCGCCGACCACCAGGACCAGCAGGCCGACCGTGAAGACAGCCATCGGGGCCGGGAACCGGGTCATCTTGTACACCAGGAAGGCGATCGTCGAGGTGGCCGGGATCGTGATCACCCAGGCGATCACCATCTCGCCGACGACCTTCCAGTTCGCACCGCGACCCGAGGCGGTCCCCGCCCCGACGACCGAGGACGCCGCCGCGTGCGTGGTGGAGATCGGAACCCCGTAGTGCGTCGCACCGAAGATGGCGGACACGGCGCCGATGTTGGCGGCGACCCCGGTCCTGGCGTTCAGGCTGGTCAGTTTCAGGCCCATCGTCTCGATGATGCGCCAGCCCCCCCAGACGGTGCCCAGCGCGATCGTGGCGTAGGACAGGAGCGCGACCCAGGTGGGGATGGGGAAGGTCTTCGAGGTGGCCTCGGCGCCGAGGTAGCCGGCACCGGCGAGCAGCGCGGCGATCACACCCATGGTCTTCTGCGCGTCGTTGGCGCCGTGTCCGAAGGAGACCGCCCCGGCCGAGATCAACTGCAGCCACTTGAACGGCTTGGCGTCGTCGCTCCACTTGGTGGCCTTCTGCAGGAGCCTGACCAGCATGGCACCGAGGGCGGCGACGCTGAAGGCGACCAGTGGCGAGAGCACGATGGCGAAGACGACCTTCTGCACGCTGCTCCACGCGATGGCGTCCAGGCCACCGGCCGCGATCCCGGCGCCGACCAGGCCGCCGATGATCGCGTGGCTGGACGAGGACGGCATGCCCACGAACCAGGTCACGTAGTTCCAGACCAGCGCGGCGAGCAGGCCGGCGAAGATCACCGACACGCTGATCGAACCGGACTTGACCGTCTTGGCCACGGTGTTGGCCACCGCGGTCCCGACGAAGAAGAACGCGAGGAAGTTGAACAGGGCCGAGAACCACACGGCCTTGAGGGGCGACATGGCGCGGGTCGCCACGACGGTGGCGATCGAGTTGGCGGCGTCGTGGAACCCGTTCGAGAAGTCGAACAGCAAGGCCAGTGCGACGACTGCAGTGACGGTGAGCAGTAACCGATCCACGGCTTCCTCCTGGGTGGTGGGCGCCGTCAGGATGGCAGAGCCGTTCTCGCCAGCGAATAGGACCTTGAGCCCCCTTCATTCGTCGTTCATGCACCGTTAGTGAGTGTGACGCACGCCACCTGCGAGTATGGCCCGGCATACGACCACCAGTAGCTGTACGTTCAAGCAAAGTTCACGTTGCGTTTGTCTGTTCTGCGGGCTCCTCCAGGCCCCGAATCGGCCTCTTTCCCGTCCCCACCTGCACCTTCTCGGGTGACATCCTTACCCGCTGTGATGTCGGCGTGCCTCAGCGGCGGGTGATCGCATCCAGCAGATCGAGGTCGTCGGCAGCCGGGCGCCACGCGGAGGCCGCAGCATTCGCCCGGACCTGTTCCGGGCGCGTGGCACCGGCGATCACCGAGGAGACCTCCGGCCGGGCGAGCAGGGCGCCGATCGCCACCTCCAGCACCGACACCCCGCGCTGGTCGGCGAAGGCCGCCACCGCCTCCACCACGTCGAAGCGGGCCTGGCTCAGGTACCCGGGGTTGTTGGCCAGACGGCCACCGTCCGGGGTCTGGTCGCGGTGGTACTTGCCGGTGAGCATCCCGTTCGCCAGCGGGAAGTACGGCAGGAGACCGACGCCGAACCGGGCGCAGGCGGGCAGTAGCTCGGTCTCGACCGCACGCTCCAGCAGGCTGTACTCGTTCTGCGCACTGACGAACCGGTCCAGGCCACGGCTGCGCGCCGTCCAGTCCGCGTCGGCGACCTGCCAGGCGCTCAGGTTCGACGAGCCGATGTAGCGCACCTTGCCCTCGGCGATCAATTCGCCCAGCGCCGCCAGGGTCTCCTCGATCGGGGTGGCCGGGTCGGGGCGGTGCACCTGATAGAGGTCGATCCACTCCGTGCGCAGCCGTCGCAACGAGCGCTCGACCGCCTTGCGGATGTAGCGGCGTCCGCCCCGGGCCCCCCAGTCGGGCCCGAGTTGGCCACCGAGGTCAGCACCGAACTTGGTGGCGATCACGACGTCGTCACGTCGTCCCTGGAGCGCATCGCCCAGGAACGCCTCGGACTCACCGTAGGAATCGGCGGTGTCGAACAGGGTCACCCCGACGTCCAGCGCCGCGTCGACCACGGCCCGCGTCGCCGGCAGATCGATCCGGCGCCCGAAGTTGTTGCAGCCCAGACCCGACTCGGACACCACGAGCCCACTGTCGCCCAACCGCCGGTAGTGCATCTCGCCCACCCGAGGAGCGTAGGCCGGGTGAGGGCACCACGCACCTGGCGAACAGGTGCCAGGCGAACAGGTGCCGTCGGGAAGGTGAACCCGCCACACTCGCTACGTGTCCGCACCGCCCCAGACCCGCACCGCCGGCTCGCTGGTGCGGCACTGGCTGCCCATCGTCACCTGGCTGCCGCGCTATCGGCGGAGTTGGCTCCGCGAGGACGTCACGGCGGGGCTGGCGCTCACCGCGCTGCTGGTGCCCCAGGGCATGGCCTACGCCCAGCTGGCGGGGCTCCCCCCCATCACCGGGCTCTACACCAGCGTGATGTGCCTGATCGCCTACGCCGTCGCCGGGCCGTCACGGGTACTGGTGCTCGGCCCCGACTCCTCGCTCGGGCCGATGATCGCCGCCACCGTGCTCCCGCTCGTGGCCGCCGGCGGTGACCCGGCTCGAGCGGTGGTCCTGGCCTCGGTGCTCTCGATCCTGGTCGGCCTGTTCATGATCGCTGCCGGGGTGGCCCGGCTCGGCTTCGTCGCCGACCTGCTCTCCAAGCCGACCCAGATCGGGTACATGAACGGCCTGGCCCTGACCATCCTGGTCGGGCAGGTGCGCAAGCTGCTCGGCTTCTCGATCGAGGCCGACGGTCTGCCCGGAGAGATCACGGCCACGGCGGGCAGGATCCTGGACGGCGCGACCAACCCTGCGGCGCTGACCGTCGGCGCCGCGTCGTTGGCGATCGTGCTGGTCCTGCAGCGGGTGCTCCCCCGGGTGCCGGCGGTGCTGGTGGCCGTGGTCCTGGCCACCAGCGCATCACACCTGCTCGACCTGCCCGCCCAGGGGGTCACAGTGGTCGGCTCGCTTCCGCAGGGATTTCCCCCGCTGAGCGTGCCGCTGGTCTCCCCGGCCGACATCGGGCTGCTCGTCGCCGGAGCGCTGGGGATCACGCTGGTGGCCCTGGCCGACACCATCTCCACCGCGTCGGCCTACGCCCGCCGTGCCGGGACATCGGTCGATGGTAACCAGGAGATGGTCGGGATCGGTCTCGCCAACGTCCTGGCCGGGCTGTTCCAGGGGTTCGCGGTGAGCACCAGCGGATCCCGGACGGCGGTCGCGTTCAAGGCGGGCGCGCGCACCCAGGTCACCGGGCTGGTGGGGGCGGGAGCGATCCTGACTCTGCTGGTGCTGGCGCCCGACCTCCTCTCGGCGTTGCCGATCCCCACCCTGGCCGCGATCGTGGTCGCCGCGGCCTTCTCCCTGGCCGAGCTCGGCGGGGCCCGGAGACTGTGGGCCCAGCGCCGCACGGAGTTCTGGCTCTCGGTCGCCGCCACCGCTGCGGTCGCCGTCCTCGGCGTGCTGCCCGGGATCGGGGTCGCGGTGGGACTGTCCATCCTGAACGTGTTCCGCCGGGCCTGGTGGCCCTATCAGGCCGTGCTCGGGCGGACCCCCGGGGTGCCCGGCTACCACGACATCACCCGGTACCCGCAGGCGCGTCAGATGCCGGGCCTGGTCGTGTTCCGGTTCGACGCCCCCCTGTTCTTCGCCAACGCCCGCACCTTCTCCGATCAGGTGGGGCGTCTGGCGGCCGCCGAGCCCCGGCCCCGCTGGATCATCATCGCCGCCGAGCCGATCACCGACATCGACACCACCGCCGCGGACATGCTCGAGGAACTCGTCTCCGACCTGGCCGAGCACGGCACCGAGCTGGTGTTCGCCGAGCTCAAGGACCCGGTCCGGCTCAAGCTGGAGCAGTACGAGTTGCCCGGGACGACGAGCCGGCTGACCTTCCACCTGACCCTGAACAAGGCCGGCAAGGCCTACCGCGAGCGGTTCGGCACCGACTGGACCGAGCCGGTGAACCCCGGCCTGGTCCCCCCCGGGAACCCCGGCCCGGAAGCCGAGGACGACGACTCGCTCGACGAGGACTCCCTCGACGAGGAGCCCCCCGGCTCGGTGGGAGCCGTACCGGATCAGTGGCAGGAGGCCGAGCCCGAGTCGGTGAACGAGCCGCCCGGGGCGGGCACGAACCGCCAGTCGTAGCCGCCGGGGCGCAGCGTCATCATCAGCACCCCGAACGAGGTGTCGTCGACCACCTCGGCGCCGGCGCGCGTGCTGGTCGGATAGTGGCTGCGCCCACCGGTGCCGACCACGAACTGCCGGACGCCGCGCGCAGGGTCTGCTGCACCGTCCGGAGACCGGGGACCGAACCGTTCGTAGGCGTGGTTGTGGCCGTTCAGGACCACGTCCGCCCCGGCGTCGTAGAGGGCCTGGAACAACGGCCTCACCCGGACGTCGCTGCCCTCGCCGCTACGACTCTCACCGCCGCTCCACAACGGGTAGTGCCAGTACGCGAGCACGCAGGCCTCGTCGTGCTCGGCCAGGTCGCGCCGCAGCCAGGCCACCTGTTCCGAGTTCTCGCCGCAGTCGACCTGGTCGCAGGTGCCGTTCAGCGCGACCAGGTGCCATCGGCCCAGATCGAAGCTGTACCACCCCTTTCCGCTCTCCCCGGCCGCGGCGCCGAAGTAGTCCCAGTACCCGGCGGCGTTCTTCGTGCGGTACTCGTGGTTGCCGGGCACGGGGTGGCTGATCGACAGGAACCGGCCCCAGGTGGGCGCGTAGGAGCGCCGGTAGTCGGCCAGGGCCCCGCTGTCGTACTGGGTGTCCCCCAGGGGCAGGACGGCGTCCAGGTCCTGCGCCACGAACAGCTCGGAGGTCGCCCGCTCCTGGCAGACCACGGGCACCTGCCCGCCGAACTGGTCCGAGCCGGGGTCACAGGCGATGTCGCCCGCAGCGCCGATCCGGACCACGACCGGTGGCCCGGCGGCGAGGGAGACGCCGAGGGTGGCGGCCGCGACCAGGAGGACCGATCCCAGCGCCAGAGCGACCGGCCGAGCACGGAGCAGCCCGGAACGCCGGGGCACGGACGGCACCATGGCCTGGGCATCGGCGCCTGGCCCCGCGCCCTTGATCCCTGGCGGCCGCTCAGCGTGCGACCCGGACGGCGAGGCGGTCCAGGGCCTGCTCGATCTCACCGGTCGAGCCGGCGAAGCTCAGCCGCATGAAGCGATGGCCGTCCCGGGGGTCGAAATCGACGCCAGGGGTCAGCGCAACCCCTGTCTCGGCAAGGGTTCTCGCGCACCACGCCGTCGAGTCGCCGGTGAGGTGACCGATGTCGCAGTACGCGTAGAAGGCCCCGTCCGCGGGAGCGAGGTGAGCGATCCCGAGCTTCGGGAGCCGGCGCAGCAGCAGCTCACGGTTGACCGCATAGCGGGCGACGTGCCCGTCCAGCTCCGCCCGGGACTGCGCGCAGAACGCCTCGACGGCGGCGACCTGGGCGATCGCCGGCGGGCAGATGTTCAGGTTCCCGACCAGCAGTTCGACCGGTCGCTGCAACACCCGGGGCAGCAGGAGCCAGCCCAGACGCCACCCGGTCATCGAGAAGTACTTGCTGAACGAGCCGACCACGACCGTGTCCCGGCTGGTCTGCCACGCACTGGCACAGGGCCGGCCGTAGGCGATGCCGTGGTAGATCTCGTCACTGATCAGCAACGTGCCGTGCCCGGTGCACCACCGGATGATCGCCGCCAGCTCGGCGGCGTCGATGATCGTGCCGGTGGGGTTGGCCGGGCTCGCGATGATCAGCCCGGCCGGCGGCTCGGGCAGGGCCTCGAGCATGGCGACCGTGGGCTGGAACCTGGTGTCGTCGGCACAGTCCAGTTCGAGCACCCGGCATCCCAACGCCTGCAACGTGTTCCGGTAGGCAGGGTATCCGGGGCGGGTCATCGCGACGGTGTCGCCGGGGTCGAACGCGGCGAGGAAGAGGGCCGTGAAGCCGCCCGAGGAGCCGGTGGTGACCACGACGTCCGCCGGGCTCACTTCGATGTCGTATGTCGCTCGATGGTGGGCGGCGATCGCCTCCCGCAGCGGCGCGATGCCGGTGGCCTCGGTGTAGCCGAGCACCTCACGGGTGAGCCCGGCCGCGGCGGCCCGGAGCACGGGAGCCGGGGCCGGCGTCGACGGCTGGCCGGCGCACAGCGAGATCACGTCACCGTGGCTGGCCGCGCGCTCGGCCACGGCCTTGAGCACCTCCATCACGTGGAACGGCTCGACCTGTCCACGCCGCGACACCGGAACCGCGCTCACGCCCCCACCCTGCCACCCCCGGGCGGTTCAGCGGGGGCCGACGCGGACGCGGTGAGGCATGGGGAGGGGAGTTGCTCACCTGCCCGGGCGGGTCATCGCCTGGTCGAGATCGGCGATCAGGTCCTCGACCCGCTCCAGCCCGGCCGACAGGCGCAGGACGGCGGTGCTCGGGCGGGCGCCGGCCTCCACCGGGCGGTGGGTCAGCCCGGCCGGATGCTGGATCAGGGTGTCCACCCCGCCGAGGGAGACCGCATGGGTGAGGAGCCGGCAGCGCTGCACCGTCGCCTCGGCGGCGTCGCGGCCGCCGACCAGGGCGAAGGCCAGGATCACGCCGGGGCCGGCCATCTGGGAGCCGACCAGTCCGTCGGGATCGCACTCCTTGAGCCCCGGGTACATCACCTGGGCCACGGCCGGGTGCTCCACCAGCCAGTCGGCGATCGTGGCGGCCGTGTCCTGCTGCGCCCGAACGCGGATCGGAAGAGTCTGCAGCCCGCGGTGCAACTGGTAGGCCGCCATCGGGTGCAGCAGCCCACCCGTCAGGGCCCGCACGTGACGCAGCCGGGCCGCCCAGGCGTCGCTGGCGGCCACCACCCCGCCCATCGCGTCGCCGTGACCGCCGAGGAACTTGGTCGCCGAGTGGAGCACCAGGCTGACCCCGAACCGGTGCGGCTGCTGCAGGACGGGGGTGGCGAAGGTGTTGTCCACCATCACCGGCACCTCGCCGGCCTGGGCCACGATCGCCGCGAGGTCGACCAGGTCCACGGTGGGGTTGGCGGGCGTCTCGACCACGACCAGGCCGGTGTCCGGGCGCAGCGCGGCGGCGACGCCGTCCGCCGCGGCCCAACTGACCGAGGTGCCGAGCAGGCCGGTGGCGAGCACATGGTCGGTGCCGCCGTAGAGCGGGCGGACGGCGACCACGTGCGGGCGACCGGCGGTGACACAGGCGAGCAGGACGGCGCTCAGCGCGGCCATTCCGGTCGCGTACGCGACGGCCGCGTCGCAGCCCTCGAGGGTCGCCACCGCCCGCTCGAACCGGTCGACCGTCGGATTCCACAACCGTTGATAGACCAGGGACTCCCCGGCCACCGGACGGTGCCCGGACGCGAGGTTGTCGTAGGCGGCACCGCCGGCGGCGACCGAGTCCAGCGGGTAGGTGGTGGACAGGTCGATCGGCGGCACGTGGACGCCGAGGGCGGCGAGGTCCTCACGGCCGGCGTGCACGGCGAGGGTGTCCGGATGCGTCATGACGCCGAGAATGAGGTTCATGCGGCATCGGAGCAAGAGTTCCGTGTTTTCCTCGAACGAAGCCCCGGGGCAGCACGGTTCCTGCGACCCCGGGGCCGTACGCTGCAGATGTGCCGAAGGAAGCTCGACCCCTGACCCGGGGGCCTGCCCCCCGAACCCCGCCCCTGCTCGACGAGGTCGACACCGCCATCGTCGCGGCCCTGGTCGAGGACGGCCGGATGTCCAATGTCGCCCTGGCCCACCGCGTCGGCCTCGCCGAGTCGACCTGCATCGGGCGACTGCGCTCGCTGCGCAGCCGCGGCGTGATCCGGGGGTTCTCGGCGGAGGTCGACCTTGCCCGGCTCGGGCTCGGCGTCCAAGCCATGGTCGCGATCCGGTTCTCCGGGCACCTGCGGGAGGACGTCGAGGCGTTCGCCAGGGAGGTGGCGCAGCTGCCGGGTGTGATCGCCACCTACAACATCAGCGGGGCCAACGACTTCCTGGTGCACGTCGCCGCGCCGGGCCCGGACACACTGCGGGACTTCGTGCTGGACAACCTCACCGGGCGCCAGGGCGTGGTGCACGCCGAGACCAGCCTGATCTTCCAGGTCAACCGCGGCACCGCCGTCGTGCCGGTCACCTCCCACGAACGGTGATCGACCGGGGAGTCAGCGCGGGGCCGAGCTCGGCCCGGATCAGCTCACGCAACGCCTGCGGCTCCAGGGCGGCGCTGCCGTCCGGTTCCAGCTCGGCGACGAGCCGGCTCCCGAACCGCTCGTCCGGGACCTCCCCCACCGTCGCCGCCCGCACTCCCGGCACCCGCTGCAGCCAGGCCAGGAGCACACCTGGGTCGACCGTCTCGCCCCCGGTGACCCGCGCCCCGTCGGCCCGCCCCAGCACCCGGACCAGGCCGTCGCCGCCCAGGAACCCGCGATCCCCGATGAACGGGGCCCCGCGCCCCAGCGGGGAGCGCACCTCCAGCCGGCCCACGACTCCCCGCGGCACCACTGCCCCCGCATCGTCCAGCACCCGGATGCGCACCCCCGTGACCGGGCGGCCGACCGCGTCCGGGTCGACCCTGCGGTCGGCCGGCGTGGCCAGGCACACGGTGCCGGTCTCGGTCGCCCCGTAGGCGTTGACCACCGGCGCCCCGAGGACGGCCTCGAGCCGGTCGGCGGTCCCCCGGGCGAGCCGATCCGACCCCGACAGCACCACGCCCACGGCCGGCCGCCGACGGGCCGGATCGCGCTCGAGGCGGGTGGCCAGGTCGGCGAGCTGTCGCGGGACGCCGCTGAGCACGTCGACCCGATCGAGGCGGTCCAGGACGGCGCGCGGGTCATCGCCGAGAGCCACGAAGGTGCCGCCCAGGGCCAGGCAGGCGGCGAGCAGCCCGAACCCGTGCCCGTGGTCGATCGAGGCCAGGGACGCCACCACCGGACGGCGCACCGGGGGCAGCATGCCGAGCAGGCCGGCCAGCTGGGCCAGCGCCCAGGGCCCACG
>JBAPWU010000015.1:0-5372 GCA_049283855.1 Kineosporiaceae bacterium | reverse complement strand
TGCTGGACCCGGCCGACGACGCGACGGTGCCGGCCGGGCTGCACGGCCCCCTCAGCGTGATCGGCTCCAAGGCCGGCCCCGAGCTGCCGGTCGCGGCGGCGGCCCTGGCGATGCAGTTCTGGGCGGTGCTGCTGGGCATGCTCTCCGCGGAGGTGTTCGGGCACATGCCCGCTCCACTGGTCTCGCACGGCGAGGAGTTCTTCGACCTCACCGTCCGACAGACCCTGCTGGCCATGGGCGTGGACCGTGACGCCGTCGCCGCCGGGGTCTCCCCGCCTAGATGAGGTCGACCAGTTCGGTGGCGTCGTACCAGAGCAGTTCGTGGGAGCGGGCCTCGTCGATCACGAACGCGGCGTCGTCGTCGCCGGCATCGGCCGCAGGCAGCGATCTGATCGCGGCGGCCACCGCGGAGCGCACGGCCGGTGCGTCCTCGTCCACGTGCACACTCACCACCGCGCTCAGCGGCACCGTGCAGACCAGCCGCACGCTCGATCGGGACGGCGCGTCCGGCCCGGCATCGGGTACCACGCACTCCGGATCCACGTCCGCCGACACCACGACCCGGCAGTTCTCGTAGCGCGCCTCGGCCGCGAGCTCACCGGCGAGCAGCCGCAGCGAGGCGTCGGCGGCCTCGCTCATCGCGGCGTACTCGAGCTCCTCGAGGTCGCCCTCGACGTACCACTCGCGGATCGCCGGCGTCACGGCGTGGGCGGCGTACCCGGACTCGAAGCGCCCGGCCACGTAGGCGCTGGCCAGCGTGCCCAGCGTCGCGGGCAGATACACCCGGCTCACTCTGCCTCCGAACCCTGCGACGTCACCGGACCATCCTGGTGCACATCCTCGCGCGCCTCACGGTTCGACACGATCCCCGGCAGCTGGAGCATCGGCTCCGGGTCGACCAGGGCATGGGTCGAGGTACGCAACGCGGTCTCCAGCACCAGCCGGCGCCGCTCGACGGCCATCAGATTGGCCCCGATCGCCTCCAGATCCTCCGGCCCCGGCCCGATCACGGTCACCTCGCTCCCCCCGGCGTGGACCTTGGCCACCTCGTGCAGGCAGCGCCTGGTGACCCGGGCCCGCCAGCTCCGCTCGGCCCGGGTGCGCCAGTGCGCCGGATGGTCGGTCGCGAAGGAGACCATCGGTGCCAGGACGAACACGTGGTCCAGGCCGAGGCGGGCGACCAGGTCGACGTTCGTCGCGGACCAGGCCCCGCCGTCCACGTACCGACGGCCACCGATGGTCACCGGCGCGTACCAGCCCGGGATCGAGCACGACGCGGTCACCGCCTCGGCCAGCCCGGCCGCCGGCGCCGCGGGGTCGCCGAAGGCCACCCGCCGTCCGGACTCGTAATCCATCGCCACCGCGCGCACCCCCGGGTGAGGGCTCCACCCCGAGGGCACCAGGGCTCGCACCAACCGGCCGACGGCGTCCAGATTGCCCCGCCCCTGAGGCATCAGCGCCGCCAGGACGGCGGTCGGCGGCATCCGGTGCAGCCGGCGCACGTTGTGGGTCACCATCGAGGCGCCCGCCGGCAGGAACGAGAACCTCGGCACCGGCGGGTTGGAGCCGCCGGTCGCGCCGTCGTAGTCCCAGTTGACGGTCTCGCCGGCCAGCGGACCAGTGGTCACCTTCTCGCCCAGCTGGTGAGCCCGCAGCTCGTCGATGCTGACTCCGGCCCCGAGCAGGGCGGCCGTCACCGAACCTGCCGACGTGCCGACGATCAGCTCGGCCCGGCGCGGGTCGAGGCCGTGAACCTCCTGCACCGCGGTCAGGGCACCGACCATCCAGGCGCCGCCGAGGACGCCGCCGCCGCCCAGCACCAGGCCCCACCGTTCGGTCATGGAGTGCTCGTCACCGGGGTCGTCGCTTCATCGCCGCGTCAGCGCGCGGCGTCTGAGGTCTCGGCCAGCGAGTCGAGCAGACACTGGCCGAGCACGTCGAGGTCGGGCATCGCCTCTCGATCCCCGTAGAGCCCGTAGTAGACCCCGCCGTCGTAGGAGGTCAGGCCGATGCTGAGCGCCTGCCCGCGGGCGAGCGGGATCACCGGGTGCGTGGCCAGCATCCGCGACACGTCGAGGTAGAGCGGGGTCTGCGGGCCGGGCACGTTGGTCACCACCAGGTTGAACATGTGCCGGGACAGTCCGCTGGCCACCCGCGCCCCTAGCGAGTGCAGGGTGGGCGGGGCGAATCCGGCGATGTCGGCGATCGCCTGGGCGTCCACCGCCTGACCGGCCTCCTGGTGTGCCTTGGTCTGGTAGCTGACCTGATGCAGTCGCATCAGCGGGCTGGGCTCCCCCGTCGGGAGGTCGATCAGCAGCGAGGAGACCCGGCTGCCGATCGCGCCGGACCGGGCGGCGTCCTCCACCCGCACGCTCATCGGCACCAGGGCGCGGACGACGCTCGCCGGGGGCACCGGCTCTCCCCGGGCCAGCAGCCACATCCGCAGCGCGCCGGCGACGACGGCGAGCACCACGTCGTTCACCGTGGTGACCACCGCGGTCCTCGGCGCGCGCCCGTTGCGCGCCGGGGCCGTCTTGGCCGCCCGGGCCAGCATCCGGTTCCGGATCGTGCGGTAGTCAGCCAGGTCGGAGGAGACCATCCGGTAACGGCGGTGCTCGGTCAGGTCGCGGTTGAGCGGGCTGCGCTGCGGTGGGCGGGTGGCGGTGCGCGCCGCCACGGCGAGGCCACCGACCGCCTCGGCGGTCTTGGTGGCGGTGGCCTGCATGTCGCTCAGCCCGGCGCGCAGGGTCTCCAGCACCCGGGTCGGACGCCGGACCGAATCGACCACGGCTCCGGTCACCAGCTCCACCAGGCTGGGTTCGGGTGCCGGACGCCAGGTCTGGGGCGGGTGCTCACGAACCGTCTCGTCGTCGTCCAGCACGACCTGCCCGAGATCGACCGCGTTGACGCCGTCCACCAGGGCCTGGTGCACCTTCGTGATCACGGCGAACCGCCCTCCGGCCAGGCCGTCGACCACCGCGAGCTCCCACAGCGGCCGGGACCGGTCGAGGCGGCGGGCCTGGATCCGGGCCACCAGCTCCTCGAGCTGCTCATCGTTGCCGGGCCGGGGCAGCGCGGCGCGGCGGATGTGGTCGGCGATGTCGAAGGTCTCGTCGTCCACCCAGACCGGGTTGGCCAGCCGGCCGGGCACGCCCCGGACCCGCTGCCGGTAGCGGGGCACGAAGGCGATCCGGGCCTCGACATGGCGGACCAGCCGCGCGTAGTCCAGGCCGTCCGGGCCGGGGTCGAAGATCATCACAGACCCGACGTGCATGGCCGTGGTGGGCTCCTCCAGGTAGAGGAACGAGGCGTCCAGCGGGGACAGCCGGTCCGCCACGGTATTCTCCCTCCGAGCTGGTCTGCGAACGGCCGGTGCCGTCAGTGGCCCTGCAGCGACCGGTACAAGTTACTCGTCAGTAGCATAGTCCGTCGGGTCAGTGCAGGGGCACCTCGAACAGTGCCTCGAGTTCGGTCATGGTCTCCTCGACGCTGCGGTGCAGCACACCGACCATGCCGGCGGCCACCGCCGCGTCGACGTTGCGGGGGATGTCGTCGACCATCACGCACTGCGCCGCCGTCAGTCCGAGCTCACCGACGGTGTGATCGAAGATCGCCCGGTCCGGCTTGCGCATCCCCACCCGACCGGAGATCACGATGGAGTCGAACAGGCCGTCCCACAGCTGATCCGGGTAGTGCTCGCCCCAGCTGTTCGACAGCAGTGCGGTGCGTAGCCCCGCGGCGCGTGCGCGCCGGACCAGATCGACCATCCGCGGGTCGAGGTGGGCCAGGCCGGCCAGCAGGCGGTCGAGCAGCCCGGCCGCCTCGACCACGCTGCCCCGGGCGGCCAGTTCACGGGCCAGCAGGTGCTCGAAGTCGGCGGCGGCGAGCTCACCCCGCTCCAACCGGTGCACCGGGGAGTCACCCGCCGGGCCGTCGTCGGCGGCCTGCTCGACCTGGACCGCCACCGGGCCGTCCTGGCGCGCGCCGACCCACTGCCGCATCACGTCCACGAAGTGGGTGAAATCGACCCCGTCGTCGACCGCCCACTGCGACATGGCGCCGTCCAGCGAGGCGGTGAGCACCCCGCCCCAGTCCAGGACCAGCCCGTTCAGTTCATGGTTCCGCACGCCCACAGCATGCCTCGGTCGGCGGCGGTGGGCGAGCCCCCGCTCAGGGTGCGCCGTTCGCCTCGGTGGTCTCGCCGCAGCGGACGAATCCCCGTGCCTCGTAGTTGGGCAGCGCCGCGGGTGCATCGAGGGAACAGGTGTGCACCCAGACCCGGCGCGTGCCCGGCAACCGCCAGGCGCGCTGCAGTGCCCGGGTGAGCAGCCACCCCCCGAGCCCCGACCCGCATCGCTGCGGCACCAGGCCGAAGTAGGCGAGCTCGACGTCGCGGCCCTGGGGGTGAAGTTCGGCGTAGCCGGCCGGCGCGCCGTCCAGCCAACAGGTCCACAGCTCGCTCACCTCGACCCAGTCCTGCCACTGCCGCTCGGTCCAGACCAACCGTTCCACCCAGTGCCAGGGGCCGCCGACCAGCTCGTAGAAGAACCGGCTGAGCTGCGGCGCCGGCCGGTCGGCCCGCATCAGCAGCGGACGTCGCGCCAGCTCCCGGCTCGGCCGGACCGCCGACGGCTCGGTCATCTCCAACGTCCACACCGTCACTGTCCCTGTCACAGAAATCAGCCTAAATGCACGCTCTGGACAGCAAAAGAGACGCCGGGTTACCTAGCGGCACCACACACCGCCGAACCCCTCAGGGAGACTCGATGAACTGCCGGGCCGAGACGCCAGACCGTGCCGCAGCGGCGGGGATCACGCCCCTCACCGCCGGACGTGCCCTCGGCCGGTCCCTCGCTGCGGCGCTCGCCCTCGCGGCCCGGACGCTCGGTGCACGTCTCGGGGCCCGCGCCGGCGCGGGGGCCGTCCCGCCGGCGGTGGCCTCGCCGCTACGGGACTCGACGCACCCTTCGCCCTGCGAGACCGCCGAGGTCTGGCGCGGCTGGTTCGAGGCGAACTGCCCCGCGATCGGCCCCGATCCGCGCCGGATCCTGCCCGGCCAACGGCTGACGCCGCCGCGGTGAGCCCCACCTGCGAACGACCACCTGGACCTCTCTTGCGGAGACCGCGATGACTGCCATGACGACGGTGACGGCCCCACTCCGACCGGGGGCTGGCCAGCCGGCGCTGCGCCGGCTGCCGGTGCCCTCGACCGAACCGCGGCCCGCCCTGCGCGTGGTCCACGATCATGAGCCGGACGGCGTGCCCGGACAGGGCACGCTGAGCCTGGACGGCACGCCTCTGATCGAGGCACCGGCACCCCGCCCAGCTCCGCCCCCGGCTCCGCGCCGGGATCCACGCCCGGACCCACGCCT
>JBAPWU010000014.1:0-8898 GCA_049283855.1 Kineosporiaceae bacterium | reverse complement strand
GAGGGGCCGGACGCCGCGCAGTCGTGGGAGCGCCGTCGCTGTGCGTGATGGCGGCGCGGCTTCGATCAGGAGCGTCACCCGTCGGCGGGCTCAATGTGCCGCCTGAACGGCTCGACAAACTGATCATGCATGGGGGACTGCTCGACAAACTCAGATCGGGGACGGCGCTCGCCCTGATGGCAGGTGCGCTCGCGGTGACCGCGCCGGCGTCGGCCGCCGACTCGAGTCCACCGGTGATCAACGCGGCCGGCGGCACCTGGTCGACCGACGGCCTGCGCATCGCCTATGACACGGGTCAGCTGCGAGTCCACCGGGCGGACGTCGATCTGCTGCCGTACGACGCCGTGACGACAACGGGGGTGCGCGTGACCGGCCCGAGCAGCGGGATCTTTCTGCGAGTGGGAGACCGGTTGGTGGGCAAGGCGATGGCGGGGATGGGTGCCCCGGCCGAGGCGATCACGGCACGAGAGGACTGGACCTCGGTCAGGCAGTCCGGCGGATCGACGACTGGAGCGGGAACGGTCACCAGCACTCTGGACTGGACCCAGCCGGGAACGCTCCGGGAGTACTCAGTCGACGTGGCCCTGCAGTACGACGGCGTCGGCAGCGAGGTGCACGAGACGTTCACGGTGCAAGTGCCGGACGGCAATGCTGACGTGGTCAAGCTCTATCAGGTGATGCGCAGCAGCCTGACCTATGGATTCGGCCAGCAGAGCCCCGGTCGGATCGGGGCCATCGGGTACGACGGATCGGTGGTGGGGATCAAGGGCGGTGCAGCGACCCGGCAGAGCGGCACCTTCGTCGGGACGTTCCCGCGACTCAGCGGGGAGTACCTCGACGGAGGCCGTGACCTGCCCCCGACCCTCGACGGATCGGACTTCAGTCCAGGGGCTTACAAGGAACTCGGTGTCAGCTGGGACCTCGGCGAGCTCCAGGGAGGTGGTCGCGGGTCCGTGCCGAGGGGGGATGCGCAGACGGTGGAGCAGGACCTGCAGTTCGGCCCCGATCCCGCGCTGGTGGCCGAGCGCCTGGAGACGATCACCCTGGCGATCGGGTCGCGCATTCCTCTGTCGGCACGGACCGCCACTGTCCAGGTGAGCACCAGGTCCGGGCGGGAACCGGCCATGACGGTCGGCGATGGGACCTGCGGGCTGAAGGGTCATGTGGTCACCCTGCGCAGGGTCGGACCGTGCTCGATCACCGCCGCCCTGGGTAATGACGCCGGCCACTCATCCGGCTACGGTGTCATCGGTTTCGAGGTGTATGCGGACTCCGCGCCTACCGGGAACCTGATCCCTGTGCCCAAGAACCCGCCGCGGTCCGGCCCGCTGCAGCGCACGGTGGCTTGGCACCGCTCCCGAGGAGGCCTCGGCGCCGAACCTGTCGAGACCCGCGTCTGGGAGCCCATCCCACGAGGGTGCGCGGCAACCGTGACCGACGGGTTCGGGTTCGGCAGCTCCGGCCTGAACGCCGGAGGGCTGACCCAGGTCAGGTTCCTGACGCCGATGCTTTTCTCGGCCCACGCCGTCGAATGCGAAGGGCATTCCGACTACGCCGAGCCGCTCGTCCACCAGCAGCGGCTGAGCCTGGCCCGGGCCGAGGCGGTGTGCGCAGCGCTCAGACGACACGGGCTCACGGCAATGACGACCAGCCGTGGGTACGGCGGCACCTGGCCGGCCGTCGTCGGTCACGACACGGCGATGCGCTCGGTCGTCGGGGGGAACCAGGCACTGCGACCCGACAACCGACGCGTCGTCGTGGTCGTCACTCGGTAGCGAGGGGGAGATCGTCATGGCACGTCTCGTGGCTCTGCGGTCGGTGATCGGGCTCGCGCTGGTCGTGGGCACCCTCGCCTCGGTGGCACCCGCCGCCTCGGCGGCAGATGCGCCGGTCGTGATCAACGCGTCCGGCGGCACGGGATCCGGGGACGGGCTACGGGTCGCCTACGACGCCGGCGAGCTTCACGTGTGGTCGGCTGGGACGGAGCTCCTCATCGACGGCTACTCCAGCGCTCGCGACGCCAGCCCCGGGAACGGCATCTACCTGCGCGTGGGCGACCACCTGGTCGGCAAGCCGATGGCGGAGATGGACACTCCGGCCGGCGCGATCAGTCGGCGTGACGGCTGGAGCGCGGTGTCACAATCGGGCGGGTCGGCTGCGGGGCCGGGCACGATCACCAGCACTCTCAGCTGGACCCAGCCGGGCACGGGGCGGGTCTACGGGGTCGGCGTGACCCTGCACTACACCGGTGCGGGGAGCGACGTCCACGAGACGTTCACGGTGCACGTGCCGGAGGGCAACACCGACGTGGTCAAGCTCTATCAGGTGATGCGGAGTGCATCAAGCATGGGGTTCGGTCAGCAGAGCCCCCGCCGTGCGGGCACGATCAGCGACGAGGGAACGGTGGTAGGGATCCGCGGCAGCGCTGCGACCCGCCAGACCGGCACCTACGTTGGCAGCCAATTCTACCAATGGCCCACGACGGGCCGTGACTTCCCGGCCGATGTGGCCGACACGCCCTACGGCGGCAATTACGAACCCCACATGCATGCGACAGATCGCCCGGCCACCACTGGGATCGACTGGGATGTGAGCGCTCTGCAGGGAGGTTCAGCGGGCTCCGTGCCGGCGGCTGGTGTACAAACCGTCGAACAGGACCTGCAACTGGGGCGGGACCCGTCGCTACTGGCTGCCCGCGAGGAAAGCATCACGGTCGAGCCCGTGTCGACCACTCCTCTGACGAGGCGCATGCTACGGCTGAAGCTGAGCACAAGGTCGGGTCGCACGCCGAGAGTGGAGCTCGACTACTGGGATGGCAGCTGCGGCAACGTGCGGGGAACCACAGTGACTCTCCTCGGAGCCGGCTCCTGCAGTCTCGTCGCCTGGCTGCCCAACGACTCCGGGCACAAGAAGGCACGGGCGCATGTCAGCTTCCGGATCTCCGATCCAACGTCCAGGGCGGCGATCCCTGTGCCCAGGAAGCCGGCGACGACCGGACCGCTGCAGTACACGGTGGCTTTGGGTCACTCCCGCAGGGGATGGGACGCGCCGTGGGGCACGCCCACGAGTGCATTCGGCTGGGGCAGTGCGCGATTGACCGATGCGGGCCAGTCATGGTTTCAGATCCAGGCGATCTCGCTGCGTGCCGCGAGGACGATCGAGTGTGAGGGGTACGCCGACTTCGCCGAACCGGCCGCGCAGCAGAGGGCGCTCAGCCTGGCCAGGGCCCGGGCGGTGTGCGCTGCGCTGTGGACCAACGGGGTCAACGCGACGATGACCAGCGTCGGCTACGGCGGTACCTGGCCGGCAGTGGTCGGCGGCGGCGATCCCGCGATGCGCCCCGTGGTCGGTGGAAGGGCCGCGGTGCGCCCCGAGAATCGCCGGGTCGTGGTGGTGGTGGTCAACGGCTGAGACTCACTGTGGGTAGGCGCCCACGCGCGAGTGTGCGGCGTCCGCCCCGTCCGGCGGGCACGGTGTGACGTCGTGCCCGCCGGACGGGCACCGCGTGACACTGTGCCCGTCAGTGTCGGTCGGTGCGTGGGGGGATGCGGTAGACGCGCATGGTGTTGGGGGGGATGTTGAGCAGGGCACGCGGGGGGACGGTGGCCTGGCGTGGGCCGCGGGGCAGGCCGGGCGGGGCGTCGTAGGCGCTGTCCCAGACCAGATCGTAGGAATGCGCCCACGACCGGCTCGGCAGGCGTAGCTCGACCACGTCGGCCTGGGCCTGGACGATGATCAGCAGCGAGCTGTCCACGTGGTGGTCCTGGCGCCCCCGCACCACGGCGTGCAGGTACATCTGCAGCACCCGCTGGTCCGGGTCGTGCCAGCGGTCGTTCTCCATCTCCACGCCGTCCGGCCCGAACCAGGCCAGGTCCTTCGTGCCGTCGGCATGCACCGGCCGCCCGGCGAAGAACCGGTCCTGGCGCACCACCGGATGCTCGCGGCGCACCCGCAGCAGGTAGCGCACGGTCTGCAGCAGATCCTGCTGCCAGGTCGCCAGATCCCAATCCAGCCAGGCGGTCTCGTCGTCCGCGCAGTAGGCGTTGTTGTTGCCGCCCTGGGTGCGGCCGAACTCGTCCCCGGCCACCAGCATCGGCACGCCGGTCGCCAGCAGCAGCGAACCGAGCATGTTGCGGATGCTGCGCCGGCGCGCGGCGACGATCTCGACGTCCTCGGTCGGGCCCTCCACGCCGTGGTTCCACGACCGGTTGTTGTCCGATCCGTCGCGGTTGGACTCGCCGTTGGCCTCGTTGTGCTTGTGGTCGTAGGACGCGGTGTCGGCCAGGGTGAACCCGTCGTGCGCGGTGACGAAGTTGATCGAGGCCAGCGGCCCCCGGTGGGCGTCGAAGGTGTCCGCCGAGCCCGCCAGCCGCGTGGCCAGATCGCGGACGCCGCCACCGGGCTCCCCGCGCGCCGTGCGCGCACCGCCGGGCAGCCAGAACTCGCGGATGCCGTCGCGGAAGTGGTCGTTCCACTCCGCGAACGGCACCGGGAACTGCCCGGTGCGCCACCCGTGCGGGCCGAGGTCCCACGGCTCGGCGATCACCTTCACCCCGGCCAGCACCGGGTCGGTGCGTAGCGCGACCAGGAACGGGTGATCCGGGTCGAACCCGTCGCGGCCACGGGCCAGGGTGGTGGCCAGGTCGAACCGGAATCCGTCCACGTGCAGGTCGGTCACCCAGTGCCGCAACGAGTCCAGCGTCAGCTGGACCACCCGCGGGTTGCCGAAGTCGAGGCTGTTCCCGCAGCCGGTGGTGTCGATGAACTCGCCCCGGGCATCCATCCGGTAGTACGTGGCGGCGTCCAGCCCGCGCCAGGAGAGCATCGGCCCGCCCCGGCCGGCCTCGCAGGTGTGGTTGTAGACGACGTCGAGCAGGACCTCGATGCCCGCCGCGTGCAGCGCCTTGACCATGGACTGGAACTCGGCCACGGCGCCGAGCGGATCCCGGCTGGCCGCGTACCCGGGGTGCGGGGCGAAGAAGCCGAGCGTGCTGTAGCCCCAGTAGTTCACCCGCCCGCGCCGGGCCAGGTGATCCTCGTCGCCGATCGTGTGCACCGGCAGCAGTTGGATGCTGGTCACCCCCAGCCGCTGCAGGTGGGTGATCGCGGCCGGATGGGCGAGCCCGGCATAGGTGCCGCGCAGGTGCGTCGGCACGGCGGACAGCCTCTGGGTGAAGCCCTTGACGTGTGCTTCGTAGATCACCGTGTCGGCCCAGTGCACGTACGGGGGCGCGTCGTCCTCCCAGTCGAATCCCGCGGGGCCCGCGCTGACGACGCCGTGGGGGGCGAACGGAGCCGAGTCGCGCCCGTCGGGCACCGAGACGTCGCCCTGGAACGCGTCGTCCACGGTGTGGCCGAAGAGCTCGGGCATCAGGGCCAGGCGCCGCCCCGGGGCGGGCCCCACCGGCGGGAAGGCGATCGCCCGGGCATAGGGGTCGAGCAGGAGCTTGGCGTGGTTGTGCCAGCGCCCGCGGACCGGCTCCCACGGCCCGTGCACCCGTAGGCCGTAGCGCTGGCCGACCGGCACATCGGGCACGAAGGCGTGCCAGACCCCATGCGTGGCATCGGGCAGGGCGATCCGCCGCTCGGTCCAGCCGCCGCCCACGGCCGGGTCGAACAGGCACAGCTCGACCCGCTCGGCGTGCGCGGCGAGCACGGCGACGTCGACTCCGCCTGCGCGGGCGTGGACGCCCAGCGGATGCGGTCGTGAGCGGTGCGTGGTCACCCTGGCAGTCTGCCCGACGGGTCCGACACTTGGGCAGGGCGGGCCCGTTCACGATCGACCGGCGGCTAGGCTCGAGCGGTGACCGACCCCTCCGCCCTGCCGAACCTGGCCTTCCCCGCGGACCCCCACGCGCTGCGTTCGCGAGTGGTCGACGTGCTGCGGGACGAGGGCTTCCGGCCCGAGATCGACGAGGACGGCGACGTGGTGGCCCGGGTGGAGGGCCAGCCGATGTTCGTGCGGTGCTTCACCACCGAGCCGCCGCTGATGCGCGTGTCGTCACAGTGGCTGATCGGGCCCGACATCCCCGGGGACGAGTTGTTCCGGCTGCGGGCCGCCAACGCGATGACCGGCGTCCTGAACCTGATCAAGGTGACCGTGCTCGAGGACCGGCTGGTGGTCGCCGTCGACCTGGTGGTGCACGAGGCGATGGACCTGCACATGCTGCTGCCCGCCACCCTGGACGCGGTCCGCTCCGCGGTGCAGACCTGGCACTCCACCCTGCTGCACCTGCTCGACGAGGCGCCCGTGCCGTGACGTTGGCCTCCCCGGCCCGACTGCCACGCGGGACCGCGACCGCCTAGGCTCGCGCACGTCGTCCGACGGCTGGGTGAAGGTCTCTGGGAGGTTGGCGTGACTGCGACGAACACGTTCGTGCGGCTCGAGGTGGAGGGTGGGATCGGTACGATCCGCCTGGACCGGCCGAAGATGAACGTCCTGAACGCCGCGATGCAGGACCAGATCAGCGCAGCGGCGCACGAGGCCTCTGAGCGCAAGGACGTCGCGGCGGTGGTCGTCTACGGCGGGGAGCGGGTGTTCGCCGCCGGGGCCGACGTCAAGGAGATGTCGACCATGTCCTACCCCGAGATGGTCGACCGCTCCGCGGCGCTGCAGGCCTCCTTCACCGCCGTGGCCGCGATTCCGAAGCCGACCGTCTCGGCGATCACCGGCTATGCCCTCGGCGGCGGGTGCGAGTTGTCACTGTGCACCGATTTCCGCGTCGCCGGCGAGAGCGTCCAGCTGGGCCAGCCCGAGATCCTGCTCGGGATCATCCCCGGGGCCGGCGGCACTCAGCGGCTGCCGCGGCTGATCGGGCCGGCCAGGGCGAAGGACCTGATCTTCTCCGGCCGGTTCGTGGGCGCGGCCGAGGCGCTGGCGATCGGACTGGTCGACCAGGTCGTGCTCGACGCCGAGGTGTACCAGGCGGCCGTGGCCATGGTGAAGCGCTACGTGGGCGCCGCCGGCTACGCCCTGCGCGCCGCCAAGGAGGCGATCGACCGCGGGGGAGAGGTCGACCTGGTGACCGGGCTGGAGATCGAGCGGATGCAGTTCAGCGGCCTGTTCGCGACCGCCGACCGGGCGATCGGGATGGGGTCGTTCATCGAGTCCGGCCCGGGCAAGGCGGCCTTCGAGAGCCGCTGAGCGACCGGCGGGCGCGGGTCGGCCGGGGGTCGGGCGCCGCCACCGGGATGGGGTAAGCCGCATCACACCGGTGGGGTGGGCGCGAAGGCTACTCGTGAGTAACATAGCCGCGGGCGCCTGAGCATCAACCGGTGTGAGCAATGACTCGGCCGGTGCCGGGCGAGTGTCGGCGCGGTGTGCAACGCTGACCCCAAGCTCTCCCCGGAACACCCGGAACACCCGAAGTCCCACCGCTTCTGCAGGAGGTCGAGCCCAGGATGAAGATCGTCGTGTGCGTGAAGTATGTGCCCGATGCGCAGGCCGCCTGCGGGTTCGAGGGCGACTTCACGGTGGACCGTGCCGGAGTCGACGGCCTGCTCAGCGAGCTCGACGAGTACGCCATCGAAGAGGCGCTGGAGATGACCGATGCCTTCGCCGACTCCAGGGTGACCGTCGTCTGCATGGGTCCGGAGCAGGCCGCCGACGCCATCCGCAAGGCGCTGCAGATGGGCGCCGACGCCGGCGTGCACGTGCTGGACGACGCCCTCGCCGGATGTGACGCCCTGGCCACGTCCAAGGTGCTCGCCGCCGCGATCAGCACGCTGGAGTACGACCTCGTGCTCACCGGGATGGCCTCGACCGACGGTGCGATGAGCGTGGTGCCGGCGATGCTGGCGCAGCGGCTCGGCCTGCCGCAGGCCACCTTCGCCGGAAAGGTCGAGCTCGACGGCCCGAAGGTGCGCATCGAGCGCGACGGGGACACCAGCACCGAGGTGATCGAGGTGTCGCTGCCGGCGCTGATCAGTGTGACGGACCAGATCAACGAACCCCGCTACCCCTCCTTCAAGGGGATCATGGCGGCGAAGAAGAAGCCGGTGACCACCGTGAGCCTGGCCGACCTGGGGATCTCGGCCGACCAGGTGGGGCTGTCCGCGGCCTGGTCCGCCGTCGAGAGCGTCACCGCCCGACCGCCGCGGGCCGCTGGGCAGGTGGTCACCGACGAGGGTGACGGCGGTTCCAGGCTGGTGGAGTACCTGGCCGGCGCGAAGCTCGTCTGACCCGAACCGACCAGAAGCGGAGAGACAAAGATGTCCGAGATCCTCGTCCTCGTGGACCACATCGACGGGTCCGTGCGCAAGACCACCACCGAGCTGCTGACCATCGCCCGCCGCCTCGGCGAGCCCAGCGCGGTCTTCATCGGCAACGGCCTCGACGCCGCCCTCGGTGCGCTGGCCGAGTTCGGCGCCACGAAGGTCTACCAGATCAGTGTCGACGGCAGCGCCGACGGAGCGGCCGGCTTCCTGGTCGCCCCCAAGGCGGAGGCACTGGCCGCGGTGGTCGAGGCCGCCGGTGGCGCCGGCGCACTCGGCGCGGTGCTCATCCCCTCCGGCCCGGAGGGCAAGGAGATCGCCGCCCGGCTCGCCGTCACCCTCGACTCCGGCCTGATCACCGACGCCATCGACGTGCAGGCCTCCGGTGGCACCGCGGTCACCACCCAGTCCGCCTTCGCCGGTCAGTATGCGATCACCGCTCGGGTCACCCACGGGACGCCGATCATCACGGTCAAGCCGAACAGTGCCCCTGCGGAACCGGTTCCGAGTGCGCCCGCCCCCGCGGTCGTCCCCGTCGAGGTGACCCTGTCGGACATCGCCCGGGCCGCGCGCATCATCGAGCGCAAGCCGAAGGTCAAGACCGGTCGCCCCGACCTGGCCGAAGCCGCGGTCGTGGTCTCCGGCGGGCGCGGCACCGGCGGCGACTTCAGCCCGGTGGAGGCG
>JBAPWU010000013.1:0-2784 GCA_049283855.1 Kineosporiaceae bacterium | reverse complement strand
AGCCGGACGACGGCACCCGCCGACGGGCCCACGCCGTCGCCGACCGGGTCGGCATCCGTGGCGCCCGGGCCCTCGCCCTCACCCTCGCCGAGGCCCGCCAGCGGTCTGGGCGAGCAGTTGACCGCGGCCCCGGTGGCCGTGAACGACCTCGCCCTGTCGCCGCGGATCGGGACGACATCCGCGCTCTGGGTGTGCTCGCTCGGCGCCGACAGCCAGGTGGCCGGCATCGACCCTGCGTCCGGTGCGGTGATCGCCAGCGTGCGGTTGCCGGCCACCCCGGCGACCTGCGGCGTCCGGATCGATCCGGGCACGGGTGCCGTGTGGGCCTGGGCGACGACCTCACCGGCGTCGGCCGCGGACGCCGTCTCCACCGTCACCGTGATCCGGATCGACCCGGCCACGGGCCGGGTCCTCGCCCGCGCGACGGCGCAGGCCGACGTCTACGACGCCGCCGCCGGCCACGACCGGCTCTGGCTCAGCGGGCCGCAAGGGGTATGGCAGTTCGCCGTCGGGACGCCGCCGGCGCTGGTTCCGGCGCTGGAGCGAGCGGGCTCCACGGCCTTCATCAGCGGGATCGCCTACCAGCGGGCCACCGGCCGGCTGCTCGCCGTCGATGACAGCACCGCCGCGATGGCCGTCGACGTGGGCACCGGCAAGAAGGTCGCCTCGGAATCGCTCTGGCTCGGCAAGGCCAGCCTGGTGGTCACCGGCGACGGCCAGGTCTGGGCCGCGGGCTACAGCACCGACCAGCCCACCGTCCTGCATCTCGATCCGGCGACGCTCGGCGTCGTGGGCGGCAGCGCGGCGTCGCAGGGCTCGGGCGTGGGGGCGATCGCCTGGGCGGGGTCGTCGGTGGTCTGGGTGCGCAACGGTTCCGACGAGGGACTGTCCTGCGTGCGGGCCTCCGACGGCGTCGTCGAACGCCGCTGGGACGCCGTCCAGGGTCCGGTGGCCAGCAACGACCGGGTCGGCGCCTTCGCCGTCCACAACGGTCTGGTCTACCGCCTGCCGCTGTCGGAGGTCTGCCCGGGCTGAGCGGCCCAGCGGTCCGTCCCGGCCGACTCGAGCGTCTACCGTGGCGCCATGAGGTCGCGTCGGGTCATCCACACCGTCGAGTCGCACACCGAGGGCATGCCCACCCGGGTGGTCACCGGGGGGGTCGGGGTGATCCCCGGCGAGACCATGTTCGATCGCCGCCGGCATTTCATGGCCCACCAGGACGGCCTGCGCCGCTTCCTGATGACCGAGCCGCGCGGGCACTCGGCGATGAGCGGCGCCATCCTGCAACCGCCGGCCCGGCCCGACGCCGACGTTGGCGTGCTCTACATCGAGGTCTCCGGCTGCCTGCCGATGTGCGGTCACGGAACCATGGGCGTGGCCACCGTGCTGGTGGAGACCGGGATGGTCGAGGTCACCGAGCCGGTGACCACGATCCGGCTCGACACCCCGGCCGGGCTCGTGCTCGCGCAGGTGCAGGTGCAGGACGGCGCGGCGCGCGCGGTCACCCTGACCAACGTGCCCAGCTTCCTGCTGGAGCGCGATGCGACCGTCGAGGTGGAGGGGTTCGGGCAGGTCCGCCACGACATGGCGTTCGGCGGCAACTTCTACGCGATCCTCCCGCTGGCCGACCTCGGCATCCCGTTCGAGCGCAGCCACAAGCAGCAGATCCTGGACGCGGGCCTCGCCGTGATGGAGGCGATCAACACCCAGCGCCGTCCGGTGCACCCGGACAACCCCGAGATCGCGGTCTGCCACCACGTGCAGTTCCTGGCGCCGGGGGCGAACGCCGAGCGCTCCCGGCACGCCATGGCGATCCACCCGGGCTGGTTCGACCGCAGCCCGTGCGGCACCGGCACCAGCGCCCGGGTCGCCCAGCTGCACGCCCGCGGCGACCTGGCCCTGAACACCGACTTCGTCAACGAGTCGTTCATCGGCACCCACTTCGTCGGCCGCGCCGTCGGGGAGACGAGCGTGGGCGAGGGCGATGCGGCCCGGCCGGCGATCGTGCCGACCATCACCGGGCGGGCCTGGGTGACCGGCACCGCTCAGTACCACCTGGACCCGACCGATCCGTTCCCGGAAGGCTTCGAGCTGTAGCGTCACCTCGTCCGTCCGTCCGAGAGGAGCCCGCGATGAGCCTTGACCGACCGACCGCGCCCAACCCCTACGAGTTGCTCCCGGCCGTGGGCTCGTTCACGGCCACCAGCCCCGATGTGGCGGACGGCGCGCCGATGGCCCTGCGCTTCGTGCACGACTCGACCGGCGGCCGGAACGTCTCGCCGCGGCTCAGCTGGTCGGGTGCGCCGGAGGGCACCAGGTCCTACTGCGTGACCTGCTTCGACCCCGACGCCCCGACGCCGTCCGGGTTCTGGCACTGGGTCGTGGTCAACCTCCCGGCCGGCATCACCTCGCTGGACGCCGGGGCCGGTGCGGACGACGACCAGTTGCCCGAGGGTGCCTTCCACGTGCGCAACGACTTCGGCGACTCCCACTACGACGGCTGCGCGCCGCCGCCCGGGGACGTGCCGCACCGCTACTACTTCGTGGTCCACGCCGTGGACGTCGACGCCCTGCCCGTGGACGGCTCCGTCTCGCCCGCGGTGGTCTCGTTCAACCTGGCCTTCCACACCCTGGCCCGGGCGATCGTCCACGGCACGTTCGCCCACTGACCTCGCCCCCGAAGGGAACCCGGTGACCACCCACGACGAGGCCGTCGTCCGCTCGCTCTCGCCCCAGCAGCCGTCCCGGGTGGTGGCCGAGGCGAGGATCAGCTCCCCGCAGGAC
>JBAPWU010000012.1:0-4038 GCA_049283855.1 Kineosporiaceae bacterium | reverse complement strand
AGCCACGGCAGCCCGGCCGCGACCAGCACCAGGAAGGTCAGCACCGCGAGGACGCCGCGACGCGCGCCGAGGATCGACCCGGCGAGCATCACGCCCAGGGTCTGTGCCGTGATCGGGACCACGGAGCCGAACGGGTAGATGACCCCGGCCAGGCCGAGGGCGGCGATCAGGGCCGCGAACACCGCGACCAGCGCCAGGTCTCGCGAGCTCACTGCCGCGTCACTTGGTCAGCTTGTAGAACTGGAAGGTGTTGCAGCTGTCGATGTCGGCGCTCGTGTAGCCGGTCTCGAACCACTGCTGACGCTGGGCCGCCGAGCCGTGGGTGAAGCCCTCGGGGTCGACCCGGCCCTGGGTCTTGGCCTGGATCCGGTCGTCGCCGACCGCGCCGGCGGCGTTCAGGGCCTCCTTGATGTTCGCCTCGGTCAGGTTGATCCCGCTGGCGGACTGGTCTGCCTTCTTCGCCCACACCCCGGCGAAGCAGTCGGCCTGCAGCTCCATCGCGACCGAGAACTCGTTGGCCCGGCCGGGACTGCGCTGCTGGATCTGACGCACCTGGGGCTCGATCCCGAGCAGGGTCTGCAGGTGGTGGCCGAACTCGTGCGCGGCGATGTAGGCCTGGGCGAACTGGCCGCTGGCCCCGAACTTCTGCTGCAGCACGTCCAGGAAGCCGAGTTCGAAGTAGATCTCCCGGTCGGCGGGGCAGTAGAAGGGACCCACCTCCGCGCTGGCCGGGCCGCAGCCGGTCTGGGTCTGGCTCTCGAAGAAGACGAACCGCGGCGAGCTGTACTCGATCCCCCGACGGTCGAACTCGGCCTTCCACACTCCGTCGGCGATGTTGTAGACCTTGATCAGGCGGCAGTCGGTGTACGTGTCCAGGGCACCGTCGGCGCTGCACCGCGCCTTCAACTGATCGGCGCTCTCGGCCGAGGCCCCCGCCTGCGGGGCGCTGTTCACCGGCACCACCGGTGCCGATCCACCGCCACCGAGCAGCGCGTACAGCAGGTAGACGATCAGCCCGAGGATGCCAGCGCCACCGCCGATCGCCATCCCGCCGCCGCCCATCCCGCCGCCCCGGCGGTCATCGACACCGCTGATGTCGATGCTCTTGTCGTCGAACTCGATCGGCACGCCGCCTCCTGGATCATCCCCTTCGCGCAGGGGACCTGCTGCCGGACACGGTAGTGCCTGCGTGGTCGGCCCGCCGGGGCTCCGGCACGTACGATGGATGATCGTGATCGTGGCCCATGATGTCGAGCTCCGCGCTGGTGCGCGGGTGCTGCTCGAGCACGCCACGTTCCGGGTGGCGCCGGGCGACCGGATCGGCCTGGTCGGTCGCAACGGCGCCGGCAAGACCACGCTGACCACGGTGCTGGCCGGTCAGGCCCAGCCGGTGGCCGGAACGGTCACCCGCAGCGGCGAGGTCGGCTACCTGTCGCAGGACCCGCGCACGGGTGACCTCGAGATGCTGGCCCGCGATCGGGTGCTCTCTGCCCGCGGCCTGGACGAGGTGCTCGCCCGGATGCGGCGCACCGAGGGCGAGATGGCCAGCGCGGACGACGACACCCGCGACACCGCGATGGCCCGGTACGGGCGACTCGACGCCGAGTTCACCAGTCGTGGCGGGTACACCGCCGAGAGCGAGGCCGCCACCATCTGCTCGAGCCTCGGCCTGCCCGAGCGGGTGCTGGGCCAGGAGCTGGGCACCTTGTCGGGGGGGCAGCGACGCCGGGTCGAACTGGCCCGGATCCTGTTCTCCGGTGCGCAGACCCTGCTACTGGACGAGCCGACGAACCACCTCGACGCCGACTCCATCGTCTGGCTGCGCGACTTCCTGCGGGCCTGGTCCGGTGGTCTGGTCGTGATCAGCCACGACGTCGACCTGCTGGGGGCCACGGTGAACAAGGTGTTCCACCTGGACGCCAACCGGTGCGTCCTGGACATCTACAACGTCGGCTGGACGGGCTACCTCGCCCAGCGCGAGGTGGACGAGCGTCGCCGCAAGCGGGAGCGGGCCAACGCGGAGAAGAAGGCCGCCGCCCTGATGGCCCAGGCCGACAAGATGCGGGCCAAGGCGACCAAGGCGACCGCGGCGCACAACATGGCGCGTCGGGCCGATCGGCTGCTGGAGGGCCTGGAGGGCCAGCGGCGCGCCGACCGGGTGGCCAGACTGCGTTTCCCCGAACCGGTCCCGTGCGGGCGGACCCCGCTGACGGCGTCCGGGCTGTCCAAGAGCTACGGCAGCACCGAGGTGTTCACCGACGTCGACCTGGCCATCGACCGGGGCAGCCGGGTCGTCGTGCTCGGGCTGAACGGGGCCGGCAAGACGACCCTGCTGCGCCTGCTCGCGGGGGTGGAACCGGCCGACACCGGGCAGGTCGATCCGGGCCACGGGCTCCGGCTGGGTTACTACGCCCAGGAGCACGAGACGCTCGACGTGACCCGGACCGTGCTGGAGAACATGCGCTCGGCCTCCCCGGAACTGACCGACAGCCAGGTGCGCGGCGTCCTCGGCTCGTTCCTGTTCTCCGGCGACGACGTGGACAAGCCGGCCGCGGTCCTGTCCGGCGGGGAGAAGACCCGGCTGGCGCTGGCCACCCTGGTGGTCTCGGGAGCCAACGTGCTGCTGCTCGACGAGCCGACGAACAACCTGGACCCGGCCAGCCGGGCCGAGATCCTGGACGCCCTGCACCGGTATCGCGGGGCCGTGGTCCTGGTCACCCACGACGAGGGCGCGGTCGACGCGCTCGCCCCGGAACGTGTTCTGCTGCTGCCGGACGGCGACGAGGACCTGTGGAACACCGATTACCTGGAACTCGTCTCGCTGGCATGATCGGTTCGACCCGCGGGACACCGTCGCAATGGCATAATCCCTTGTCACGCGATCTTCGGCGGAGGAGCTGTCCGACGATCTGTGCCATCCAGGCCACCACCCGTCCCACCCGATCACTTTCTCGTCTACGGTGATCGCGGGGGGTGATCTCGAATGGCACGGAACGAGATCGCGTTCGACCATGGGCCACGCAGTGACATTGCCGAGGAGGAGCAGTGAGCGACACCGTCAAGAAGGGCGCCCGGATCACGGGAGCCGACCGGACGAAGCTGGCGAACGACCTCACCAAGAAGTACACCAACGGCGCCAGCATCCGCGCGCTCGCGGAGTCGACCGGTCGCTCGTACGGGTTCGTGCACCGGTTGCTGACCGAGAACGAGGTCACCCTGCGCAGCAGGGGCGGGGCCACCCGCGGCAAAGCCAAGAAGTAGATCGAGGCAGCAGAGATGGCACACGCGGCGATGGGGGTGGCGCCCGAAGGGGCCGGGCAGACCGGGCTCTCGGGCGACGGGGAACCCCTGTCGCACGTGCTCGACGGAACGACCCTGCGAGTGATCGTGTCCGGGCGACGGGCCGATGTCGTGCTGGACGACCCGCAGCGGCGCAACCCGCAGACCCCCCGCACCTGGCTCGCCCTGGCCGCCGCGGCCGAGTGGCTCGACGACCGGGTCGACGTGGTCGTGCTGCGCGCAACGGGGCCCTCCTTCTCCGCCGGGCTCGACCGGGGCGCCTTCTCCCCCCAGGGCCTCCCCGGTGAACCGGGCCTGGTGCAGCTGGCTGCCCTGCCCGAGGACGAGATCGATCCCGTCATCGCCACCTTCCAACGGGGCTTCTCCCTCTGGTCGGACTCGCACTTCCTCAGCATCGCCGCGGTGCAGGGCCACGCGATCGGGGCCGGGTTCCAGCTCGCGCTGGCAGCCGATCTGAGGATCGCGGCGGACGACGTCCAACTGGCCATGCGTGAGCCGACGCTCGGCCTGGTGCCCGACCTCGGGGGCACCAAACCACTGGTGGACGCGGTCGGCTATCCCCGGGCCCTGGAGATCTGCGCCACCGGCCGTGCGGTCGGCGCCGCCGAGGCGCTGGCCCTCGGCCTGGTCCAGCGCGTGGTTCCGGCCGCGGGCCTGACCCAGGCGGTGGACGAGACCGTGCAGGCACTGCTGGCCGCCGACATGGGAGCCATCCTGGCCACCAGGGCGCTGCTGCGC
>JBAPWU010000011.1:0-10571 GCA_049283855.1 Kineosporiaceae bacterium | reverse complement strand
CCCCAGGGGCACCGGCCGGGCCGGGTGGCCCCGGTAGTGGCTGGCCCGGGACCGGCCGACAGCCTCGCAGGCGGCCTTGACCCCGACCAGCGGGGTCAGCTCGACGACCGCGGTGTCGATCATCGCTCGGGCTCGCTCTCGTGCCGGTCCGCGCTCTCCTTCGAGAGCTGCGCCAAGAGCGCGGACAGTTCCCCCTGCACACGGATCACCTGCCGGGCCTTGTCCAACTCGGCCGCCAGACGGGCGTTCTCCGCCTCCAGCCGCTCCTTCTCGCGCGCGGCCGGGTCCACTGCCTTCGGGCCCCGGCTGGTGGCCTGCATCGCCGCACGGGCGCCCTTGTCCCGCTGCTCCCGCCAGGCGCTGATCAGCGACGTGTACAGCCCCTCACGGCGCAGCAGGGCCCCCTTCTCGGCCTTGCCCAGCCGCTCGTACTCGGCCAAGATCTCCAACTTGTACCGGGCGGTGTACGTGCGCCGCGACGCTCGCTCACCGACCTCCGGGTCCGGGACGTCCTCCACCCGGACAGCATGCCCACCCGGCACGACCGGCACCGTGGACACAGACTGCGTCATCGAACTGGATCTCCAACTCCCGCCCTCAGAACTCAGTAATCAGCACTGCTGAGGTGTCTCAGACGAGGTTGACAGAGAGGGTCTGGCCACCAGTCACGACCGTGTAGCCCTGGCTCTCACGCTGGCGCACCCACTCATCCCGTTCGATGCCTGCAGCCGCACCATCGGCGAGGACAGCCGCCAACATGTCGCGCAATGTCGTGTCCACAGTTGGAGCGTACTTCGCCGAACCAAAGCCAACGCCCGGCTTAAGATCAACCGACATGGCCGCAATGGGCTACGAAAGACGAGCCGCATCCGGCCGCGGGCAGTACGCGACGCACGATGCCGCCCACAGAGCCCTGTGGTGAAGCTTGTCACCCGAACGGGACAACTCGAGACGGTCTTGGGCAGCCCAGGTCTGGGCTGGACCGGTCACACCGAGAAGGGAGGCGACCGATCTGTCGCGCCCACGCTGTGCAGCTACCGCCGGTATATGCCCAGAGGGAAGCGGCCGACAGTCCGGGACGCGGCTACCGCCCGCCAGATCCTGCTCGACACCGTCACGAACGACCTCGACGTGGTCGAGATCATCGCCAGGTTGGCGCCACTGCATCCTCGAAACAACACCTTCCCCGGCGAGATCCTCCTGCGCCTGGCCGCTGACGCTCTCGACTGGGCGCAGGTGGAGCGGGCCTACCCGGCCGACCTGGGCGGGACGCGGGAACGGGCTTCTGCCCGAGGTCGACCTTCGCGGTCGGGACCGAAGCAAGCTCCAGTTCGCCGTCCTGGCCACGGCGGCGCAGCACGGCGGAGTCGAGGTCGACCTGCTGGACGAGGCGGTCGGGTGGCAGACCGATGACTTCTGGCGCTACGCCGCCTACACCGCAATCGCCTACATCCGCATTGTCGCCGACCGGTCCGGCGTCTCCGCAGCCGAGGTCTGCCGCGGCCTGGCCCCTGAACCACCCCCACCGGGATGACCTCGACCTGCGCCCCCGTCGAATCGGTCAGAACACGTCCCTGGTGTGAGCCGCCGCACGCCTGACGCTCCACCAAGAGCAAGCCGTCTTCCTCGCGGACGCCAAGTGCAACTCTGCCGATGACCGCATTCTCCTAGGATGGAGTCGTGCTCACTGACGTCTTCATCAGTCACGCCAGCGAAGACAAGGAGAGCTTCGTCCGGCCCCTTGCGGAGCGCCTCCGGAGTGAGCACGTGGAGGTCTGGTACGACGAGTACAGCCTTCGCGTCGGCGACAGCCTGCGACGCTCGATCGATCGTGGCCTGCAGCAGTCGCGTTTTGGGATCGTCGTTCTAAGCCCAAGCTTCTTCGCCAAGAAGTGGCCGGAGTGGGAACTGGACGGTCTCGTTGCTCGCGAAAACTCCGGAAACGCTGGCGTCATCTTGCCGGTCTGGCACAGCGTAGACCGAGATGACGTGTTGGCCTACTCGCCGCCACTGGCCGACAAATTGGCAGTTCATACCAGCGCCGGACTTAATGAAGTCGTCCGTAAGTTGTTGGCAGTAATTCGCCCTCAGGGCTCCACGTTGATCGTCGCCCGAGATCATCTCATTGAGTATGGACTCACCCCACCAGTTGTGACCGATGACTGGTGGTTGGATGTTGCGGCCGCTGCCGAGTCCAACGATCTGGAGGGCGGCTTTCAAGAGCCGATGGGCTGGGGACGCTGGGGCTTCCCTCTGCCACCTCCGGCCAGAGACTCGGTGGGCCGCGGCTGGCGTCTCGCCTGGGCCGCGCTTCAGATGTTGTGGCAAACGGAAGTAGACGAGCGGCCCATCTCACAGCTCACGCGGCCGGCTGTCGTTCACGAGTTCATCACGTCGCAACCGGGACTTCTCCAAGCATGCCAACAGCACGTTCGCTACCTCATTGCCTATGCTCCCCAACTTGCCATCCGGGGCTTTGCTGGTCAGTTTGAGGATGAGATAGACGCCCTCTATCTTCGCTCAGTCGAGGTCGCAGAAGCTCGTCGTGCGAGGAACGACCGGTCCGGAACCGCACTGACGACCGACGGCCGTTCGCCTGGATGCGACGATGAATACGTCCTCCGCGATCCGGAATTCGGCCGCTATAAGGCCGCCCACGTCGCGTGCGGATTTGTCCAGGGAAACTATGTGGTCAACGGTCCACCGGTTCGGTACTACCCTCACTTCGAGTATGCAGCGTGGCTGCTTTCTGAGCAGAGCACCTGGCTGCCCCCAGACATCCGTGCGCTCCTGACCCGAGGGATGGCTGAGTGGGGAGTCTGGCCTTGGGATCGTTGCGAACGTCAAGCAATTGAGGATTTTGGGTTCGAGGATGCCTCGTTTACCGGCAGTTTCTCCGTAGAGCTACTGGAAGCGCCTTCCGGCTCCGCGGTCACCCTATGCCGAGAGGCACACGACGATCTACTTCACCGGCTCGCTTTCAGCGTGCAGCTCTTGGACCTTCCAGAGGATGAAGCGACCCTTGCCCAGCGCGTCCTCAGCCCCGACTTCTTGGGCCGGTACCTTGACAAGCGAGGGGCTACGCGGGCCAAGCGCTAGGAGAAGCATCAGTAGGCGAGCCGCTGGCCGCGCCGTCGTTGGCCGCTGTCCGTGCGGGACGCACGATAATGCCGCCGATCGCTCCGGCAATACGCTCGCTGCCGCGATCATCGAACACTACGCTGCGTGCCTTGTCACAGGACCGCGGCGGCTTGGACGATGCGAACACTGTCGAGGAGGAGGCAACGTGAGAGCGGTGGCATGGAGTAACGGCAGTCCGCTGTCATCGGGTTCAGGGTACGGCCTGAGGGTGAGCGCCGAGGATAGGGACCGCTTCTTCGACCGCGCTTGGACCAATGTGATCATCGAGTTGCCTGGCGAAGGGCCATCAACGGTAGCGCTCTCCAAGTCGTTCTGGAGCAGATGCTCGGAACTCCGCAGCGCAGCCCTGGGTCGGTGGCTATTGGGTGCGGGACTGGCGCCCTGGCCAAGAGGTGAGCCACCCACCTTCCTGCTCTTGCCCCGCGAAGAAGGAAGGTTCACGGTCCAACGGCGGCGGTAGCGCCTCTTCTGTCGTCATATCAGTCAATTGCTGTCGTCGCCCTGCAGCGACCCGTTCGTGGTGAGCAGCAAACGGAGAGTCCTCATCCGCTCGTGCCGCGATCCGCGCGGCCAATACGCTCATGCCGCGAAGCGGCCATGCGCTCTTGGCCGCGGAGTGTACGGGAGCACGCTGGTGCTCCTCTGCCGATGGCAGTAGGGCAGACCATTACGGTCATCAGCCCTGAGGGCGCGGCGTACCCCTTTCTAGGCACGGGTACAGGGCGGCAGCCGGAAGCCTGCTGGGGGACCCGCGCGACGAGAGCTAGCCTTATCTCCATCTTGTGCAGCACCCATCAGCAGCGGAGGAAGGGTGACGATCCCGATCTGCCCGGGGCCTGGTGTGGACGAAGACGAGCTGCGCGGTTGGGCTTCTCGCAAGATTCTCGCCGAGGATGCCCATTGGGCTATGGACACCATCCTCTCAGGGCGCCCAACTCACTTCGGACCTCTCGTCGCGTTGCTGTTGGGCCACCACGTCGCCCGAATCGCCTACGAGGGAGCTCAAGCAGTCCGTTCTACGAACCAGTACGTTGGCATCCCGGCGTTGGCTGATCTGCTCGACGACAAGTTCGCTGCGCTAACCACCCAGGCTCGACATTTGACCAAGTTGCTGGACAACAAGTCCAAGTCCTACTCGGACGTACTCTCCGAGTTCCAGGCCGAGCTTGGCAAGCACCGCAATCTGTTGACAGGCAAAGCGCCGAGATGGGCCCGGTGGCTGGAGACGGACCTCGGTCTCTACTATTACGAGGGATCACTGCTCGGCGCTACGGCCCCGATAGCCTACCGTCTCGGACTAGATCCAACTCAGGATGCCGCCATGTGGGGGGCCAACCTTCGGGCAGTATCCGAGGAATGGGGAGGAACCCTGGCAGTGCTCGGTGCCGCGACGCTCGATCCTCGTGAACCGCGGCCAACTATCGACCTCACGAGGGTCCGCACAACCTACAAAGACCGCCGCGCAGACCGCTACCTCGCGAGCAGATTCGACCCTCATTTCCCTCCCGAACTCAAGGCGTTATTGTTGATGATTGAGGGTGACATCAATACAGCTAGACTGATAATTCCCCTGACAGAGACTGGTCACACCAACGCAGGATTCCGGGCACGCACAGTGACTCTCTTTCATTGCCTCAGCTCTCTGCGGAGAATAGATAATGAGTATTCGCGCATCGATACATCAGGGCTCCGCGGCCTTCGGGCGCTGCTGGCAGACGCGGCGACCCAACGACTGCTTTCGCGGTCAGGCGAGATGGTGAGAAACCGTAGCGTCCACTACCAGATGAACGATCCGGAACTTCTCCCGCACCTCAACCGGCCAATGTGCGGCCTGATCGAGATCTTGTGCCCTGGCATGTCGTGGGAGGACTTCGACAAGGACGTTCGCGAAGTCACAGAGCGTGCGGCTGAGCACCTCGGATCCTGGGGGCCGTGACGATCTCGCGCGCCTGATTCAAATGGCAGGCAGACGTAGCTGAATGCACGCTCGTGGCCTCGTGACTCTGCGTGCGACTGCACGCTCGTGCCGCGAGTCGCGCGGCCCTTCCGCTCATGCTGCGGACCGCGCTTGGCTGGCAGCGCTGAACGAACTTGCCCCCACGCGCTGCTGAGACCGATGGGAGTGCTGGTGTCACTTGGCGGCGGTAGGTTTCCGATGATGGAGCAACGGATCAGCCTCATCACTCTCGGCGTGGACGACCTCGCCCGTTCGCGTGCCTTCTACGCCGCGCTGGGGTGGCACGGCCAGGAGGTCGAGGAGACGGTGTTCTTCCAGGCGGGTGGAAGATGCGTTGGTGCTGTGGGGGAGGGACAATCTCGCCGAGGACTGCCAGGTGCCGCCTGGCCCAGGTCGGGGGTTCGGGGGGATCGCCCTCGCGCAGAACGTGCGCTCCTCGACCGAGGTCGACCGGATCCTGGACGCCGCAGGGGCGATGATCACCTGCCCGGGCGGGCCGACGCTCTACGGCGGCTACGCCGGCTACTTCGCCGATCCGGACGGGCATCTGTGGGAGATCGCGCACAACCCCGGCTTCGCTTTGACCGACGACGGCGCACTGGTGTTGCCGGACTTCGGCCAAGCCTGACGGGATGGCCGCCCGGGTCAGGCCGCGGCCTACTCGCCGGAGTCGGGCAGCACCTGCGGGGCGTCCGTCCGGGCCCAATGTAGGTAGCCCCCGATGGCGGGAGGAGCGCTCACACCCGAGACCTGTCAGGGCGAGGTGGGTCAGTTCCGTTAATGAACTTACCGGGCTACGCTGGTTCGGGCTGCGGCGCCTTCAGCGGCGGTCCTGACGAGGAAGGTGTGGGGCGGAGATGGACAGCACGGTTCTGGACTCGAGTGCAACCGTGGGCGTCGGTGGGTGGCGGCCGAGCGCCTGCATCTTGTGCGAGTGCAACTGTGGGGTCGAGATCCTCGTCGGTGAGGACGGCCGGTCCTTCGCCAAGATACGCGGTGACAAGCGGCATCCGGGGTCCCAGGGCTACACGTGCAACAAGGCACTGCGGTTGGACGCCTACCAGAACGGCCGCTCCGGGCGGGTCACCGGCCCGCTGCGGCGCACGACTGATGGGGGCTTCGAGGAGATCGGGTGGGACGTCGCTTTCGCCGAGATCGCCCAGCGACTGAGCCGGATCCGGGACGAGCACGGCGGCGGGACGATCTTCTACTACGGCGGCGGCGGGCAGGGTAACCACCTGGGCGGGGCCTACGCGCCGGCCACGATGGCCGCCTTCGGGGCGCGTTACCGGTCCAGCGCGCTGGCGCAGGAGAAGACGGGCGAGTTCTGGGTGAACGCGCGGATGCTGGGCGTACCCACTCGCGCGGACGTGGAGCACTGCGAGGTCGCGCTGTTCCTCGGGAAGAACCCGTACCAGTCGCATGGCTTCCCCCGGGCGCGGGCGGTGTTGAAGGAGATCGCGAAGGACCCGGCCCGGTCGATGATCGTGATCGACCCGGTGCGGACCGAGACCGCCGAGTTGGCCGACTTCCACCTGCAGGTGCGGCCGGGCACCGACATCTACGTCGTCACCGCCATGGCGGCAGTACTCGTGCAGGAGGGCCTCGTCGCGCACGAGTGGCTCGCCGAGCACGCAGGCGCCGACGGGCTGGTCGCGGTCACCCGCGTGCTCGCCACGGTTCCGGTCGATCGATACTGCACCGTCGCGGACATCGACCCCGACCTGTTGCGCGCGGCGACGCGGCGCATCGCGGCGGCCGGGTCAGTGGCGGTCCTGGAGGACCTCGGCGTGCAGATGAACCGCGACTCGACCATGGTCAGCTACGTCGAGAAGCTGATCTGGCTGCTCACCGGCAACCTCGGCAGGCGTGGCGCGCAGTACGCCTTCTCGAGCATGTCCGCGATCGGCCGGGACCGCGGACACCGCGCCGGAGAAGGACCGCGCAGCCCCGTCGTCGGTGCCCCGATCATCGCCGGGCTGGTGCCCTGCAACGTCATCACCGACGAGATCCTGACCGACCACCCAGCCCGGTACCGGGCGATGATCGTCGAGAGCGCCAACCCGGTGCACTCGCTCGCGGACTCCGCACGCATGCGGCAGGCTCTGGAGTCGCTGGAGCTCGTCGTCGTGATCGACGTGGCGATGACCGAGACCGCCAGACTGGCCGACTACGTGCTGCCGGCACCCACCCAGTACGAGAAGTGCGAGGCGACGTTCTTCAACTTCGACTTCCCGCGCAACGTCTTCCACCTGCGCCGCCCGGTGCTCAGCCCGCCGGACGGCGTGCTGGCCGAGCCCGAGATCCACGCCCGCCTCGTCGAAGCCGCCGGTGCACTGACCGACGCCGACTACGCGCCGCTGCGGCGGGCGGCCGAGCGGGGTCGCGGCGCATTCGCGGAGCAGTTCCTGCGGGCCGTCGCCGACCCGCGTCTGCGGCACCTCGCCCCTGTCCTGCTCTACCGGACCCTCGGCCCCACCTTGCCGGACGGCGCCGCATCGGCCGCCGTTCTGTGGGCCGCGGCCCACACCTGCGCGGCCCACAGCCCGGCCGGTGTCCGGCGCGCCGGTTACGGGGAGGGGCCCGAGGCCGGTGACCGACTCTTCGACGCGATCCTCGCCGGCGCGTCGGGAGTCGTGATCACCGACGACGCCGAGGACGAGACCTGGCACCGCCTCGCCGGTCGGCCCATCCAGCTCGAAATCCCCGAGCTGCTTACCCAGGTCGAGCGGCTGGCGCAGCGGCCCGCTCCCACCGTCGACGACGAGTGGCCGTTCATCCTGTCCGCAGGTGAGCGGCGCGCCTACACCGCCAACACGATCATCCGGGACTCGCGGTGGCGACGGCGCGATCCCTCAGGCGCCCTGCGGCTGAGCCAGACCGATGCCGACCGGCTCGGCCTCAGCGCCGGCGACACCGTCCGGCTCACCACCCGCCGCGGCAGCGCCGACGTCGTCGTCGAACCCACGCCACGCATGCGCGCTGGGCACCTCGCCCTGCCCAATGGCCTCGGACTCGCGGTCCCGGACGACCAGGGCCGACTTCAGACGGTCGGCGTCGCTCCCAACGAGCTGACCGCGGTCGACGACCGGGACGAGTGGGCGGGAACCCCATGGCACAAGCACGTCCCGGCGCGGATCGAGGCGCGGTGAAGCGCACCCCGTTCTCGACCTGGCCCTGCTCGATCGCCCGCACCGTGGACCTGCTGGGTGACTGGTGGACCCCACTCGTGCTGCGCGAGGCCTTCTACGGCACGACCCGGTTCGACGAGTTCGAGCGAATCCTCGGGATCGGCCGCAACGTCCTCACCCAGCGACTGACCAAGCTCGTCGATACTGGCATCCTGGATCGCATTCCCTACCAGCAGCGCCCGACCCGCTACGACTACGTCCTCACCGACAAGGGCCACGACTTCTTCCCCGTCCTGGCCGCCGTCAACCGCTGGGGCGACCGGTGGCTCGCCCCGGACGACGGCCCACCCGTCGTGCTCCACCACGACACCTGCGACCACGACACCCACGCAGAAGTCGTCTGTGCGCACTGCCGCGAGCCGCTGCGGATGGACGATGTCACACCTCGTCTCGGCCCCGGATACCCGACGAGCTATCGAGCCGCAGCTCTCGCCAACGGTCGCTTCGGGCCCAACGACAAAGGGCAACTCATGGGCGTGCCGCTCGGCTCGCTGGCGAGCGTCCCAAGGCGCAAGCGCCAAAACGACGGAACCGGTCTCCACCTGGACCGGAAGGCGGATGAGCACACCGCTGGCGCGTGACCTTCCTGCGCCGGCCATGTGTCCGCTTTGGGGGTATCCATCTAACCGGCCTATCGCAGGTCAGCTCTGCGCCAGGGGCGGTCTGCTCGGGGTCGTTCCAGGCTGGGCGGCTTCCCGCGGCTGGTCGGCGGCGTCGGCGGGGTCTTGCCCGGGTGCTTGGTGATGATGAGGTCCTTGTACCGGACGGGGTCGTGGTCGACGGCGAGCTGCAGCACCCGGTAGAAGACCATGCCGCGACTGCGGGAGTTGCGGCGGTTGAACCTGAACACGAACTCGTTCATGTAGGCGGGTAGGTGGTCGGCGTCGGTCGAGCCCTGGTGAGTACCGAGCAGCCACCGCTTGATGAGCGAGGCGATCCGGTGCACCGCGGGCAGCAACTCACCCGCCTCCTCGCCCCGAGCGCGGGCGGCGCGCTGGCTACGCCGATCGTGGACGTAGCCGAGCCGGTCCAGGCCGAAGTACCCCGACCACCCGTCGGTGATCACCGTGGAGCCAGGCTCCACGTGATCGGTGACGAACGCGTGCAGCGAGGACGCGGAGGCGTCCTCGATCGGGCCCATCCGGCACCGGCCAAACCCCTTGGGATCGTTGACCTCCACGGCGATGCAGGTGAGGACCTTCTTGCCTCGCTGCCGCCCGCCTCGCAGTCCCGGCTCCTCACCTCCGATGAAGGTCTCGTCCACCTCCACCGTCCCGTTCAGCCGCTCCCGGCCCGGTCGCACCAGCACCGACCGCAGCCGGTGCAGCATCGCCCACGCGGTCTGGTAGGAACCGATTTCGAGCGTCCGCTGCAGGCTCAGCGCCGAGATGCCGTCCTTGCCGCTGGCGAACAGCCAGCAGGCGGTGAACCACACCGTCAACGGCGTCCTGGTCCGGTCGAAGATCGTGCCCGCGGTCACCGAGGTGCGAACCCCGCAGCCAGCGCACTTGAACCGAGCGTCGTGCATCCGCCAGCCACCGCCGTGACCGCATCGTGGACAGACGAACCCGTCCGGCCAGCGCAGCCACTCCAGGTAGTCCAGGCAGTCGTCGTCGGTGCGGAACCAGGCCTGGAGCTCCCCGACGGATCTCGGATAGTGCACGCCGGCACGAGGTTGATCCACGGTCTCAGGATAGGCCGGTTAGATGGATACCCCCATGTCCGCTATTGCCGCGGAGCGGCCTTTACGCTCATCAGCGTAGCGTTCGCTGGCGACGTGGCCGTGCGGGATCTGCCGCGAGTAGCGCCGAATGCGTCCCCCTTGGGAGATGAGGCCCGCGGCAGGAATGATGCCCGAATCGGACGCCGCGAGCTGGACGTGCCTGCATCGGGGTGCCGGTCCTCGTCCGTCAGCGTCGGCTGCGTGATCGTCGCTGGGGTTCCCGGGCACGTTCTCCGGTACGTGATCCCGTTTCTCGACTCCGCGGCCCGCTCGAGGTGATGGCCTACCGTTGGGACATGCCTGCCCCGACGCCGCCGACGGTCCAGGACGTGGCCACCGCCCGCCAGATCCTGCTCGACGGGCTGGCGCACGACGTCGGCGTGTTCGTGATCCTCAACCAGTTGGCGCCCCTGCACCCGCGGAACAACACCGTCCCGGGTGAGGTCTTCCTCCGCCTGGCCGGCGACGCCCTCGACTGGGCCGGGGTCGACCGGGCTCATCCGGTCGACCTGGCCGGGATGGTGGAACGTTTCCTGCTCGAGTGCAGCTTCACCGGCCG
>JBAPWU010000010.1:0-9731 GCA_049283855.1 Kineosporiaceae bacterium | reverse complement strand
GGCCAGGGCGAGGCCCTCGATCACCTCGCCGGCCCGGAGCAGGACGGCCCCGCCCACCCCGTCCGGGCCGCAGACGACGTTGGCGCACCAATGCATGCCATACGTGAAGTACACGTAGAGGTGCCCGGGGGGCCCGAACATCACCGTGGTCCGCGTGGTGCGGCCCCGAAAGGCGTGCGAGCCCGGATCGTCGCTGCCCGCGTAGGCCTCGACCTCGGTCAACCGGACCGCGACCCGCCCCTTCGGGCTGTCGTGGGACAGGACGGCGCCGAGCAGCCGAGGTGCCACGTCCAGCGGCGTCTCACCCAGGTCGGCCCGCAGCAGGCTCACCCGGGTGAGCCTGGCACAATCCGGGACGTGAAGGTCGGGGTGCAGCTGCCGGAGGTCGAGTACGAGCTCTCCTTCGCCGAACTCCTGGCGCTGGCCCGCCAGGCGGAGGCCGCCGGATTCGACTCGATCTGGCTCGGCGATCACCTGCTCTACGACCTCCCGTCGGGGCCGCGTGGGCCCTGGGAGGTCTGGACCTCCCTGGCCGCTCTCGCCGCCGCGACCGACCGAGTGGAGCTGGGGCCGCTGGTCGCCTCCACCAGCTTCCACGCCCCGGCGATGCTGGCGAAGATGGCCGCGACAGTCGATGCGATCTCCGGCGGGCGGCTGATCCTGGGGCTCGGGGCCGGCTGGAACCGGCGCGAGTACACCGCGTTCGGGTTTCCCTACGACCGTCGGGTGGCCCGGTTCGCCGAGGCGTTCACGATCATCCGGACCCTGCTCGCCGACGGGGCGATCGACCTGCACGGGGAGTTCTACGAGGTCACCGACGTCGTGCTGCATCCTCGCTCACCGCGCCCGGGCGGACCGCCCCTGATGGTCGGCTCGATCGGGGAGCGGATGCAGGCGATCACCCTGCCCCACGTGGCGGCCTGGAACGTCTGGTGGAGCGACTACGGCAACACCGCTGCTGGTTTCGCCCACCAGAAAGCCGTTGTGGACGAACGGATCTCGGCGCTCGGCCGCACCGGTGAGGTCGAGGCGACGTGCGCCGTCCTGGTGCAGTTGCCCGACGGGCGCGGCCGGACCATGGGTGACTACCCCGGCGAGGAGGTGCGGCCGCTGCGCGGCAGCGCCGAGGAGCTGGCCGACCAGCTGCGGGGCTTCGCCGACGCGGGCGCGGCTCACGTGCAGCTGGTGCTCGACCCGATCATGCCGGCCAGCATCGACACCCTGGCCGAGGTGCTCCCCCTGCTGCGCGTCACCGAGACACCCGGCTGATGCTCCGCAGGGCCGTCACCCTCGGGATCTGAGAACGTTTGCGGCGACGGCTCCGCGGAGCATGAGCAGGGTGCTCAGCGGCGGGTGACGGGGGTGGCGGGGCGGTCGGCCCAGCCGCGCAGGGCGGCCAGGCGGCCGGTGAGGCGTTCGCGCTGCTCGGTGACCCGGGCCGGGGCAGTGCCGCCGTGGGCGTCGCGGGAGGCCAGGGAGCCGGTGACGTTCAGCACCTCCCGGACGGCGGGCGACAGGTGGGTCGAGATCGTCGCCAGGGTGACGTCGTCCAGGTCGTGCAGCTCGATCCCGCGCTGCTCGCAGGACCGCACGCACGCGCCGGCGATCTCGTGCGCCTCACGGAAGGCCACCCCCTGGCGGACCAGCCACTCCGCGATGTCGGTGGCCAGGGAGAAGCCCGCCGGCGCGAGCGTGGCCAGCCGGGCCAGGTCGAAGCGCAGGCCGGCGACCATGCCGGTGAACGCCGGCAGCAGCAGCCGCAGCTGGGAGAGGGAGTCGATCACCGGCTCCTTGTCCTCCTGCAGGTCCCGGTTGTAGGCCAGCGGCAGCGCCTTCAGCGTGGTCATCAACCCGGCCAGGTTGCCGACCAGCCGGCCGGCCTTGCCCCGGGCCAGCTCGGCGACGTCGGGGTTCTTCTTCTGCGGCATGATCGAGGAGCCGGTGGCGTAGGCGTCGTCCAGGGCGACGAAGCCGAACTCGGCGGTCGACCAGATCACCACCTCCTCGGCGAGCCGGGAGATGTCGACGCCGAGCATGGCCAGCACGAACGCCAGCTCGGCGACCACGTCCCGCGAGGAGGTGCCGTCGATCGAGTTGTCGCTGGCATGGGAGAAGCCGAGCTCGCGGGCCACGGCCTTCGGGTCCAGCCCCAGCGAGGACCCGGCCAGGGCTCCCCCGCCGTAGGGCGACTCGTCGGCGCGGCGGTCCCAGTCGACCAGACGCTCGACGTCACGGGCCAGGGCATGCGCGTGCGCCTGCAGGTGGTGGGCCAGCAGGACCGGCTGGGCATGCTGGAAATGGGTGCGCCCCGGCATCGGGGCCTCGGGGTGGGCGCCTGCCTGGACCAGCAGGGCATCGGCCAGGTCCAGGGCCGCCAGGGCGACCAGGCGTGACTGGTCGCGCAGGTACATCCGGTAGAGGGTGGCCACCTGGTCGTTGCGCGAGCGCCCGGCCCGCAGCCGCCCACCCAGGTCGGCCCCGACCCGCTCGATCAGGCCGCGTTCCAGCGCCGTGTGCACGTCCTCGTCGGCGGGGGTCGGGCCGAACGCCCCCGTGATCACGTCGGCCTCGAGCGCGTCGAGCCCGGCGAGCATCGCGTCCAGTTCCTCGTCACGGAGCAGCCCGGCACCGCGCAGAACCCGGGCGTGGGCCCGCGAGCCGGCAAGGTCGTACCGGGCGAGCACCCAGTCGAACTGGGTCGACCGCGACAAGGCGGTGAGCGCCGCCGCTGGTCCGCCGTCGAATCGTCCCCCCCACAGCTTCACAGGCTCCTGCGTGGGCAGGGTCGGGGCCTGGGTCACATCTCCTCCTGGTCGTGCTCGAACGTCGTGTGGTCAGGCCTCCGGGACGGCGTCGCTCTCGGCCTGGCCGGTCCGGGCCAGTTCGAGGAAGCGCGCCGCGACCGCGCCGCCCCCCAGCGGTTCGCGAGTCACCACCAAGATGGTGTCATCCCCGGCGATGGTTCCGAGCACCGCGGGCAGATGCGACTGGTCGATCGCCGAGGCGAGGAACTGGGCCGCGCCGGGCGGAGTGCGCAGGACGACGAGATTGGCCGAGGCCTCGGCGGTGACCAGGACCTCTTCGCACAGCCGGGCCAGCCGGGCGTCGAGCACCTCCTGGCGGACCCCGGCCAGCGGCGTCCGGTCACCGCCCTCCCCCGGCACCGCGTAGACCAGGCCGCCACCGGGGTAGCGCACCTTGACCGCACCCAGCTCGACCAGGTCACGCGACAGGGTGGCCTGGGTGGCGATCACCCCGTGCGCGGCGAGCAGCTCGGCCAGCTCGACCTGGGAACGCACCGGGTGCCTGCGCAACAGGTCGACGATCTTACGGTGCCGTGCCGTCTTGGTCGCCGCCCCCCGGCCGAACGTTCTTACCGCAGAAGGGGTTTCGAGCGCCATCAGGACTCCTTCGCAGAAGGTGACGAGGCGGTGGACGCATCGAGCAGCCAGACCAGCAGCGCCTTCTGTGCATGCAGCCGGTTCTCGGCCTCATCCCACACCGCGGAGGCCGGGCCGTCGATCACCGCTGCGGCGATCTCCTTGCCCCGGTAGGCCGGCAGGCAGTGCAGCACGATGGCGCCCGGCGCCGCGTGACCCAGCGCCGCCTCGTCCAGGATGTAGGGGCCGAAGACCCGCTCCCTCGCCTGGGCCTGCGCCTCCTGGCCCATCGACACCCAGGTGTCGGTGGTCAGCACCTCGGCGCCGGTCACCGCCTCGACCGGGTCGTGCGTGAGCGCGACCGACCCGCCGGTGGTCCTCGCCAGCCGCGTGGCCGCCTCGACGACGTCGGCATCCGGCAGGTAGCCCGGCGGGGTCGACACCCGCACGTGCATGCCCGCGTTGGCCCCGCCCAGCAGGTAGGAGTGAGCCATGTTGTTGGCCCCGTCACCCAGGTAGGCCAGGGTGAGACCGGCCAGGCGCCCGTGCCGCTCCCGGATGGTCTGCAGGTCGGCCAGCATCTGGCACGGATGGAAGGTGTCGGTCAGCGCGTTCACCACCGGCACCCGGCTGGCCGCGGCCATCGCCTCGACCCGCTCCTGGCCGTGGGTGCGCCAGACGATCGCCGCGCACTGGCGGTCCAGCACCCGGGCGGTGTCCTCGATCGACTCCCCCCGCCCCATCTGGCTGGTCTGCCCGTCGAGCACCAGCGGGTACCCGCCCAGTTCGCTGATCCCGACGCTGAACGACAGGCGGGTCCGGGTCGATGCCTTGTCGAAGATCACCGCGACTGTGCGGGGGCCGGCCAGCGGCCGGACGGCGAGCCGGTCGCGCTTGAGCGCGTCGGCGAGGTCGAGCACCTCGAGCAGCTCGGCCGGGCTCAGGTCGTCGTCGCGCAGGAAATGGCGGGTCGTGGGCATCTCACCCCTCCTGGGCGGTCTCGATCGCCTGGGCCATCGCCTGGTCGAGGGCCGGCGTCAGGACCTCGACGAAGCCGTCGGCCTGGGCTGCGGTCAGGATCAGCGGCGGAGCCAGCCGCAGGACGTCCGGGGCGACCGGGTTGACCACGACGCCGCGGTCCAGCAGGGCCGCGGCGACGGCCCCGGCGACGGGCGCGGTCAACTGGACGGCGATCAGCAGGCCCTGCCCGCGGGTGCCCGCGACCAGCGGGTGGCCGAGCTCGGCGACGCCCCGGCACAGCCGGGCACCCACCTCGGAGGCGTTGTCCAGCAGGCCTTCCCGCTCGATCACGTGCAGGGTGGCCAGGGCGGCAGCCGCCGCCACGGGGTTTCCGCCGAAGGTGGACCCGTGCTGACCGACCCCGAGCAGGGAGGCCGCCTCGCCGACGGCGACGAGGGCACCGATCGGCAGACCGCCGCCGAGCCCCTTGGCCAGGGTCACGGCGTCCGGGCGGACGTCGGCACTGCCCTGCCCGAGCACGGCCGGGTTCTGGTGCGCGAACCAGGTGCCGGTGCGCCCGATCCCGGTCTGCACCTCGTCCAGGATCAGCAGCGCGCCCACCTCCGCGGTGATCGCACGCGCGGCGGCGAGGTAGCCCGGCGGCGGCATCACCACGCCGGCCTCTCCCTGGATCGGTTCCAGGACCACGGCGGCCACGTCGGGCGTCACCGCCTGCCGCAGGGCCTCGACGTCACCGAACGGCACGTGCACGACGCCGGCCGGCAACGGCTCGAACGGCTCGCGGTAGCTGCTCCTGTGCGTCAGCGCGAGCGCGCCCATGGTCCGCCCGTGGAAGGCGCCCTCGGCGGCCACGATGCCGATCCGCTCCCCGGGCGGGGCCAGGCGGCGGGACAGCTTGACGGCGGCCTCGACCGCCTCGGTCCCCGAGTTGGTGAAGAAGACCCGCGACCCCTCGGGGGCGCTCAGCAGGTCGAGCAGCCGCTCGGCGAGGGCGATCTGAGGCGGGGTCGCGAAGAAGTTGGACACATGGCCGAGGGTGGACAGCTGGTCGGTGACCGCGGCGAGGAGCACCGGATGGGCATGCCCCAGGGCATTGACCGCGATCCCGCCGAGCAGGTCCAGGTACTGGTTGCCGTCGGCGTCCCAGACGTAGCAGCCCGCCCCCCGGACCAGCACGCGCAGCGGGGTCCCGAAGGTGTTCATCACGGAGGTGCCGTAGCGGCGGGTCCACGCGGCGCCGACCGGCCCGACGGTCGAGGTGGTGGTCATGGGTGCACCATCGTTCCGACTCCTTCTGGGGTGAACACCTCGAGCAGCACGCTGTGTGCCACCCGGCCGTCGATCACGCTCGCGCCCGGAACCCCTCCGCGGACCGCCCGCAGACAGGCCTCCATCTTCGGCACCATGCCCGCCTGGAGGACCGGCAGCAGCGGCTCCAGGGCGTCGGCGGTGATCTCCGACAGCAGCGAGGATGCGTCCGGCCAGCGGGCGTAGAGACCCTCGACGTCGGTGAGCACGACCAGCTTCTTGGCCTGGAGCGCGATCGCCAGCGCCGCGGCCGCGGTGTCGGCGTTGACGTTGAGCACCTGGCCGTCCTCGTCCGGGGCCACGGTCGAGACCACCGGGATCCGCCCCGCCTCGATCAGGTCCAGCACCGCCGCCGGATCGACGTCCACGACGTCACCGACCAGCCCGACGTCCACCTCGGTCCCGTCCACGACGGCACCGCGGCGCTCGGCGGTGAACAGGCCGGCGTCCTCCCCGGACAGGCCCACCCCGCGGCCGCCGGCACCGTTGACCAGCCCGACCAGTTCCCGGCCGACCTGACCCACCAGGACCATCCGGACGACGTCCATCGCCTCGGGGGTGGTCACCCGCAGTCCGCCGCGGAACTCGCTGGCGATGCCGAGCCGGGCGAGCATGGCCGAGATCTGCGGGCCTCCTCCGTGCACCACCACGGGTTTGAGGCCGGACGCGCGCAGGAACACCATGTCCTGGGCGAAGGCCCGTTTCAGCTCGTCGTCCACCATGGCGTTGCCGCCGTACTTGACCACGACGATCGCGCCGGCGAACCGCTGCAGCCAGGGCAGGGCCTCGATCAGCACGTGCGCCTTGTCCTGGGCGGTCAGGGAGCGGAGCCGGCTCATGTCGCGTACGCGCTGTTCTCGTGGACGTAGTCGTGGGTCAGATCGTTGGTCCAGATCGTGGCGGTCGCCGGCCCCGCGTGCAGATCGATCACCACCCTGACCTCGCGCGGGGTCATGTCGACCCCGGCACGGTCCTGACCCAGCCCGCCCGACCGGCAGACCTGCACACCGTTGATGCTCACGTCCAGACCAGACGGGTCGAAGGCCGCGCGAGTGGTGCCGACGGCCGCGAGCACCCGGCCCCAGTTCGGGTCGTTGCCGAACACCGCCGCCTTGAACAGGTTGCTCCGGGCGACCGCACGGGCGACGTCGACGGCGTCGTCCTCGGTCTGCGCCCGCACCACCTCGATCGCGATGTCGTGGGCGGCGCCCTCGGCGTCCGCGATCAGGGCGCGGGCCAGGTCGGCGCACACGACACGGATCGCCTCGGTGAACTCGCCGTCCCCGGGCCGCACGCCGCTGGCGCCGCTGGCCATCAGCAGCACGGTGTCGTTGGTGGACATGCAGCCGTCGGAGTCGATCCGGTCGAACGTGGTGCGGGTGGCCTCGCGCAGGGCGGTCGAGGCGAGGGATGCCTCGACCTCGGCGTCGGTGGTGAGCACGACGAGCATCGTGGCCAGCGCCGGGGCCAGCATCCCGGCGCCCTTGGCCATCCCCCCGACCACCCAGCCACCGCCCGGCGACCGACGCGTGCGAGCCGCCGTCTTCGGCACCGTGTCGGTGGTCATGATGGCGCGCGCCGCGGCCTCCCCGCCGGCCCGGTCGAGGGCGAGGACCGCGGCGTCCACCCCGGCCAGCAGGGCCGCCATCGGCAGGCGCTCCCCGATCAACCCGGTGGAGCAGACCACCACGTCACCGGCGGCGATGCCCAGCAGCGTGGCCACGCGTTCGGCCGTGTGGTGGGTGTCGGCGAAGCCCCCCGGGCCGGTGCAGGCGTTGGCCCCGCCGGAGTTGAGCACCACCGCGTCCACCCGCGCATCGGCGAGGACCTGCCGCGACCAGACCACGGGAGCTGCCTGGACCCGGTTCGCCGTGAACACCGCCGACGCCACGTGGAGGGGGCCGTCGTTGACCACCAGCGCGAGGTCGCTCGCCCCGCTGGCCTTCAGCCCGGCCGCCACCCCGCTGGCCCGGAAGCCGGCCGCTGCGGTGACGCTCACTCGTCGTCCCCCCGCCCGGGGAAGACCGCCACCGCGGGCTCGACCACCTCGTAGCCCGCCGCTCGCCACACGGCCGAGGCGGTGGGCACATTCGCGGCGTCCAGCAGCACCCAGTCGGTGTCGTAGGTGGAGATGGTGAGCACCGGGATCCCGGCGTCGGCGAGCGGCCGCAACAGCGCCACCAGAATGCCGACCTGGGCGAATTCGAGCAGTTCGTCGACCACCACCGCCACGAACGGGCCCTGCACCGGCCCGGGCAGGTCGTCGGGCAGCGACGTGGTGGGACAGATCACGCTGGTCTCGCCGGCGGTGCGGGTGATGCTGCTCAGCGGCTCTCCGGTGGCCCACTCCGGATCCGGGACGTCGGGTTCGAGCCGGACCAGAGCAACCGACTGCGCATGGACCAGGAGCCGCATGGCTCTCCCTTCGGGTGCGGCGAGCCGCAGTCGTGGTTCAGGGCGCCAGCCCGGTCAGGGGCAGGCCCATGGTCTCGGGCAGGTCGAGCGCCAGATTGGCAGACTGGACCGCCGCCCCCGCGGTGCCCTTGGTCAGGTTGTCGATCGCCGCCGTCACCACCACCCGCTGGGTGCGCGGATCGAGGGCCACCTGGAGTTGCACGGTGTTCGCGCCGAGGGTATCGGCCGTGCGCGGCCAGCGGCCCTGTGCCAGCACCTGGACGAACGGCTCCTCGGCGTAGGCCTTCTCCCACACCGCGCGGACGATCTCGGAGTCGACCTCACCGGCCCCCGAGGCGATGCGCGCGGTGCAGGTGGCCAGGATGCCGCGGGACATCGGAGCCAGGGTCGGCGTGAACGACACCTGCACGTCCTCACCCGCGGCCAGGGACAGGTTCTGCTCCATCTCGGGGGTGTGCCGGTGCATGCCCCCTACCCCGTACGGGGACATCGAGCCCATCACCTCGCTGCCCAGCAGGTGGGGCCGCAGCGCCTTGCCGGCACCCGAGGTGCCGGAGGCAGCGACCACCACGACGTCCGGCTCGAGCAGCCCCGCAGCGAAGCCGGGGGCCAGAGCGAGGCTGACCGCCGTCGGGTAGCAGCCCGGAACGGCGATCCGCAGGGCGCCGCGCAGCTGCTCGCGCTGGCGGGTTCCGTCGGCCAGCACCAGCTCCGGCAGGCCGTAGGGCCAGGAGCCGGCATGGGTGCCGCCGTAGAACTCGGCCCAGGCGGAGGAGTCCAGCAGACGATGATCGGCGCCGCAGTCCACGACCAGGGTGTCCGCCGGGAGTTCGGCCGCCAGCTCCGCGCTGGCCCCGTGCGGCAGGGCGAGGAAGACCGCGTCATGCCCGGCCACGGTTTGCACGGTCGTGGGCTCGATCACCCGATCGGCCAGCGACGGCAGGTGGGGCTGGTGCTCACCGAGGGTGGTGCCCGCGCTGGTCGAGGCGGTCACCGCGCCGATCTCGAACTCGGGATGAGCCAGCAGCAGCCGCAGCAGCTCACCGCCCGCATAGCCGCTCGCTCCCGCTACCGCCACCCGCACAGACATAACGGATGAGCATACAGGTCATTGCATGAACATGCACTGATCAGGCCGATCTGAGCGGGCGTTTCGGGTCAGCCCCGCAGCACGGCCCCGCAGGTCTCGGCGGCCTTCGCCACCGCCGCATCCCGCACCGCAGCAGTCTCGCCAGCAGTCAGGGTACGGTCGCGCGCCCGCATCCGCAGCGCGAAGGCCAGTGACTTCCTGCCCTCGCCGACCTGGGGCCCGGCGTACACATCGAACAGCCGCACCGACTCCAGCAGGTCCCCGCCGCCGGCGCGCAGCGCGCGCTCGACCTGCCCTGCCGGCACGGCGCGGCCCACGACCAGGGCGACATCCTCCTTGGCCAGGGGGAAGGTGGACACCGGCGCCGCCCGCACGATCCGGTCGGAGGCGGCGACGAGCACGTCGAGGTCGACCTCGGCGGCGCAGGTCCGCGGCGGCAGCCCCAGCGCCGCGACCACCTTCGGGTGCAGCTCTCCGGCATGACCGACCAGGACCCCGCCCACCGTGATCCGGGCGCACCGGCCCGGGTGCCAGGGGGCGTGCACGTCGGCCTCGAC
>JBAPWU010000009.1:0-5390 GCA_049283855.1 Kineosporiaceae bacterium | reverse complement strand
ACCCTGCGCCTGGCCAGCGCCCCCGGGCAGGGCACCCGATGGCGGCTGGAGGTGGCCCGACCATGAGTGAGCACGATGCCAGACCCGATCCGGAGATCAGGGTCCTGCTGGTGGACGACCACGCGCTGGTCCGGGCCGGGCTGGCCGCGCTGCTGAACACCGCCGAGGGGATGCGCGTCGTCGGTGAGGCCGCCGACGGCGCCGCGGCGCTCGAGGCGGCGGACGAGCTGGCGCCGACCGTGGTCCTGATGGACCTGTCGATGCCGGTGATGGACGGCATCACGGCGACCCGCGAACTGGTGGCCCGCCGGCCCGGCACGGCGGTGGTGGTGCTGACCTCGTTCTCCGAGCACGCCCGGGTGCGCGGGGCGATCGACGCCGGAGCAATCGGCTACCTGCTCAAGGACAGCGAACCGGACGACCTGGTGGCCGGGGTGCGCGCCGCGGCGCGCGGTGAGGCCCCGCTCGATCCGCGGGTGACCCGGGCACTGATGCCGAACACCGGCCAGCCGCCCGGGGTGCGGTTGAGCCCCCGCGAACGCGAGGTGCTGGCCCTGGTCGGGGAGGGCATGGCCAACAAGCAGATCGCCCGGGCGCTGGGGATCAGCGAGCGCACGGTCAAGGTGCACCTGAACAGCGTCTTCCGCCAACTCGGCGTGTCAGACCGCACGTCAGCCGCGTTGTGGGCCCGCGAGCACCTGACGTCCTTCTGAGGATCGTCGGGGTCAGGGTGCCTTGGTGTTGGTGATCGTGTCCTTCCAGACCACCGTCGCGCCGCTGTGGCCCACGTAGACGGTGAGCCCGATCGTGACCAGCGCCCCGACCACGGCGACGACCGCCACCACGGTGGCCAGCGCCCTCCGGTCGCGGGTGACCCACATGATCACCGCCCCGACGAACAGCGCGACCGAGAGCAGCATCAGCCGCTTGCCCCACTCGGCGTGACCGGCCAGGCCGGGCGGCTGACTGAACTGCCGGATCCGGTGCTCCAGCTTCTCCCCCGACTGGGTGGCCACGAAGGCCGCGACCATCACCGTCGCGTTCAGCGCCACCACCGCCGGTGCGAAACGGCGCCAGACGGGCCGCACGGCCACCGCCACCGTGACCAGGCAGGCGGTCGGCAGCAGGATGACGACGGCATGCACCACCAGGGGGTGGAGCGGCAGGCCGGCGATCGTATCGAACACGGCAGATACCCCGCACTTCTCACGATGACTCGATGACCGCACCCTACGGTAACTGATGCATCAGCGAACGACGGGCGCTCGCGTTCCCCGTCCTGGCCCGCCATGCGGGCGGTAGCGTCAGCCCGCATCGACACCAGCGGGCGAACGAGGAGTGACGTGGCCGGCTACGAGGACGACCTGCGACTCGCCTTGGTGATCGCCGACATGGTCGACGCTCACACGACGTCCCGGTTCCAGTCGCTGGACCTCCAGGTGGAGACCAAACCCGACCTGACCCCGGTGTCGGACGCCGACACGAGGGCCGAGGAGATCATCCGCGGTCAGCTCCGGCGCAGCCGCCCGCGGGACGCGGTGATCGGCGAGGAGTTCTCCCCCACCGGGCACGGCGCCCGGCAGTGGATCGTGGACCCGATCGACGGCACCAAGAACTTCGTCCGGGGCGTGCCGGTCTGGGCCACGCTGATCGCCCTGGTCGACGAGGGCCGGCCGGTGATCGGGGTCGTCTCGGCGCCGGCACTGAACCGGCGCTGGTGGGCGGCCGATGGCACCGGAGCCTGGACCGGACGGAGCCTGTCCTCGGCCCGCCGGCTCGGAGTGTCCCGGGTGAGCGCACTCGGTGACGCCTCGCTCTCCTACTCCTCCAACGAGTCCTGGGAGGACCTCGGGCGGGGACCGCAGTTCCGCGCCCTGACCCGCGCGGTGTGGCGCAGCCGGGCCTACGGCGACTTCTGGTCGTACATGCTCGTCGCCGAGGGGGCGGTCGACATCGCCACCGAGCCCGAACTCGCGCTGTACGACATGGCTGCACTGGTTCCGGTGGTCACCGAGGCCGGGGGCCGGTTCACCTCCCTCGACGGCGTCGACGGGTGCTTCGGCGGGAACGCCTTGGCCACCAACGGCCACCTGCACGAGCAGGTGCGCCGGATGCTGTCCCCCCAGGAGAGCAGCCGCGGGGCCAGCAGCAGCGCGTAGAGGTCGAACCAGCCGTACCCGCCCGCCGCCCCCGAGGGCGGGTTGCCCTGACCGATCACGCCGAGGACCGGGTCGACCGGCGCCCAGGCCCAGGTGCCCAGCGCCGTCCCGACCAGTTCCAGGTAGCTCACCACGACGAACGCCCCGACGTAGAGCAGCCGGCTGCGGCCCCAGCGCAGGAAGCCGAGCAGGCATCCGAACCAGAACGCGCCGAGCACGTCGGCGGCGGTGACCAGCCCGAACCCCGCCCATGCCGCGCCGATCAGCACGGTGGCGGCCACGGCCGGCCGCGGACGGCGGGTGAGCAGCGCCGAGCGGCCCAGGCACAGCGCCGCCAGGTAGACCAAGCCGTGCCCCGGCGGCACGAACAACGGAACGGTGCCGATCCGGTAGACATAGGCCTCGAGCAGCGGCGAGAAGGTGTATTCCACCGCCGTGGCCAGGGCCACCACCACCGCCGTCTGCGCCCGCACCAGGGCGGTCTCCCCGGCCAGGACCACCAGCAGCACGGCCCAGGTCGCCAGCCCGAGCACCAGCTGGCGGACCGGCTCGGCACCGGCCGGCAGCGGCGCGGCGTCCAGCAGCAGGATGGCGCCGATCCACGACACCACCACGGCCGCCGCGCCGACGTCACCGCCGGGCCGGGTCCGGGTCGCCGTCACACCGTCCAGGGTGCCAGGGACCGGACGGGACTCAGGACGCCGCGGGGTGCTCGATGTGGTCGAGCCGCCTGCGGGAGGACTCCGGCAGGGTCATCTCCACGCACGCCGGACAGGCCGCCGCCGGGCGCGCGGAGAACCGCCGCTCCCAGAACACCGTCCAGCCGGAGGTGAACTCCCCGCAGAGCGTGCGCCGGGTGCCCGGCTGCCAGGCGTGCTCGGTCCCGTAGGGCACCCACTGACTGGGGGCCGACGCGGAGCGGTCACGCACCTTGTGGGTGGAGACGACGAAGAGCTCGGTGCGATGGGAGCTCTCGGGTCGCCGATCGAGGGTCAGGGTGGGCGTCATCGAGCGTCCTCCACTCCTGTGCCGCCCCGGGTCTCGCCGTCGAGACCCCACGTACCGGTGGCACTCAGTGCCATCCTTACGACACTCAATGCCTCCACGCAAGGGCCCAGTGGGCACCGACTGCCCGATCTGTCCTGCCTCTGCGCCGTCCGCGAGAGCCGCGACCGTTCACAGCGATCGGGAGATGCGCGCCATCACGTCGTCCATCGAGTCGCCGGCCCGGAAGACGGCGACCACCACGTCCTCGCCGTCGCCGGCCTCGGCGTCGGACTCGCCGCTGAGGCGGGCGACGACCCAGTCGAAGGCCCGGTCGAGCGCCGGGAACGGGTCCCCGGTGCCGCCGTTGCGCAACCATTCCCGCAGGACGTGGTTGTGGGCCGCGACGATGGACGCCGCCGCCACCTCGGCGGTCAACACCGACTCCGGGGTACCTCCCATCCGCTCGTGCAGATAACGGCTGAACAGGCGGATGTAGGTCGAGACCCCGGCGATCTCCCGGTCGCGCAGGGCCGGAACCGAGCGCACCAGCAAGTAGCGCTGCACCGAGACCGCCGGCTCGTCCACGTAGGTGCCGAAGACGAGCCGGGCGCCGCTGCACACCGCTCGCAGCGGGGGCATGTCACCGAGGGACTCGAGGTGGATCGCGACCGCCTGGGCCACCCGGTCGTGGTCGGGGAAGATGACGTCGTCCTTGGCCCGGAAATGGCGGAAGAACGTGCGCCGCGCCACACCCGCCCGTTCGGCGATCGCCTCGACCGTGGTGCGCTCGTACCCCTGCGCCGCGAACAGCTCCCGGCCGGCGGCGGCGATCCGCTGCCGGACCTCGGGCGCCTGGATGTCCAGGTCACCTCTGGCGCTGGGGCTGGCCATGACAGGACGGTAACCTGGGCCGCCCGCCATCGGGACAGGGCGGGTGGTGAGACAGAACACCTGTTCAGCGAAGAGGCCCGGTGGCCCGCAACCTCGCCCGCGTGACCACGGACACACCCCAGCGTTTCAGGGGCTCAGCGTGACCTGGGAGTCCGACGCCTCGACGTAGGCGCACAGCGCATTGACCCGGCGCAGCTGCTCGGGATCGGAGACCGGAGCGCGCAGCAGCGCCGGTGCGGCCACGACGGCCACCAGGGCCCTGGCCCGGGACACGGCCACCGTGAACCGGTGCAGGTCGAGCAGGAAGGCCACCCCGCGAGGCGCGTCCTCGGCGCTGGAGGAGGTGAGCGAGTAGATCACCACCGGCGCCTGCCGGCCCTGGAACGCGTCGACGGTGCCGACCTGGATCTCCTGCGACCCCGGACCGGGCACCGCCGCGCGGATCTCCTGGCGCAGCCGATGAACCTGCTGGTTGTAGGGGGCGATGACCATCACGTCGCGCGCCGTCAGCGGGCTGACCCGCCCGCTCGCGTCACACCACGTGCCGCCGTCCACGAGGTCGGCCACCAGCGAGGCGACCGCCCGGGCCTCTGGGGCACTGACTGTGCCGTTCCCGGTGTGGTGCACCGGGATCCAGCGCAATCCCGACCCGCTCAGCGCACCCGGCGCGGCGATCGCCTGGCGCTCCAGGCCCGGCACCCCCTGCAGGCGCCCGTCGTAGGAGAGCCCCGACACGAACCCGGCGATCCGCGGGTGCATCCGGAAGGTGGTGTCGAGCAACAGCCCGGACTCGGGCGCGATGGTGGAGCGGGCGCCCAGCAGATGGCCCAGCGCCGAGGCCTCGGCGCCGCTCGGATGCGTGCCCCTGACCGGCTGGGACAGCTGCTGGGGATCGCCGAGCAGCACCAGGTTCCGTGCGGCCCGGGACAGGGCCAGCACGTTCGCCAGGGACAGCTGCCCGGCCTCGTCGACCACGAGGGTGTCCAGCCGGCCGGCCAGCTCCGGCCGCGAGAACAGCCACGCCGTGCCCGCCACGAGATCGACCGCGCCGGCGTCCAGCATCGAGGTGATCTGCGCGTGGTCGTGGACACGCCCGATCCCCTGCGCGGTGCACGCCTGGTTCGGCTCGGCCTTCTGCACCGCCCGCAGGACGATCCCTCGCCGCTCGGCCTCGGCGGCCACGTGCTCCAGCAGGTTGCCGATCGCCTTGTGGCTGAACGCGGTCACGCCCACCCGGCGCCCCTGGCCCAGGAGGTGGAGGACCAGGGACGTGGCGGCGAAGGTCTTCCCTGTGCCCGGCGGTCCCTGCACTGCGAGCAGCCCACCGCCCAGGCCCTCGGCGCACCGCAGGAC
>JBAPWU010000008.1:0-1822 GCA_049283855.1 Kineosporiaceae bacterium | reverse complement strand
GGGCAGACCTGGCTGCTGGACGCCGACCTGCCGCGCCTGGTGAATCCGAACACCGCCACCGTGCCGTTGTGCACCTCGGCCCGCGACGCCCGGCTCCTCTCCGCGGCGCACCGGCGCTGGCCGGTGCTGCGCCGCCGGGACGGTGCGCCGGGCGGTGATCCCTGGCAGGTGCGCCTGATCACCCCGCTGCACATGACCCGGGACGCGGTGCACTTCCGGGACCGCCCGGGCCCCGGCCTGCTGCCGTTGTGGGAGGCCAAGCACGCCGGACTGCTCGACCACCGGGGCGGGGCCCGGCCTGAGCATCGGTACTGGGTGCCGGCCGAGCTGGTCGCCGAGCGGTTCGCCGCCCTGACCGGTCGCGGCTGGTTCGCCGGCTATCGCAACGTCACCACCACCGACTCGGCGCGCACCCTGGTTCCCTGTGCCCTTCCCGTTGCGGGAGTGGGGAATTCGCTGCCGCTGATCGACGCCCCACGGTTGCCGCTGCTGCTCGCGGCGCTGGCCAGCCTGCCGGTGGACTACCTGGTGCGGCAGAAGCATGCGGGGGCGAACCTGAACTTCTTCAAGCTGGAGCAGGCGGCCCTGCCCCCTCCGGAGCTCTACGACGCTCCCGCCCCGTGGTGCCCGGACCAGAGCCTGGAGCACTGGGTGCTGACCCGGTTCGCCGCCGCCGTCCGCTGGCACGACGAGCTCGGGCCGCTGGCCGCGGAACTGGCCCGGTCCGGGGTGGACCGGGACGGCCCGGGCGTCCTCGCCCTCGGTCGTGACCTGGCGCTGGCCGAACTGGACGCCGCGCACGCGCTCCTGCTCGGGCTGGGCCGAGACGACCTCGCCCACGTGCTCTCCACCTTCACCGCGCTGCGCGCGCGCGAGGAGCGGGCCCACGGTCAGTTCCTGACCGGGGCCCGCGTGCTGGCTGCCTATGACCGGTTGGTCAGCGGCCGCTGACCGGGTCCTGGTGCTGGGCCCTCTGCTCGCGCACCGCCGCGGCGATCCCGCTGCCGAGCAGGAGGGCACCGGCGCCGAGCAGGACCGCCAGGGCCAGCGTCTTGGCCGGAATGTGGATGCTGGTCACCGTGTCGAGCAGGACGCTGACGCTGATCGCGAGGGCGATCAGGCCGACGACGACGGTCCGCATCCGGATGCCGGGCGAGTGCGCGACCTTCGGCGGGGTGGGGACGGGGGTGGGCACTGTCCGACTCATGATGAGCTCCTCAGGGGTGTCGGGACGGCGGCGGTCGGCGCCGCCTCGCGGACGACGATCTCGCCGGCGCCGAGATTGACGCTGACCACCAGGACGGGGCTGCCGGTGCCGGTGTCGACGACCAACTGGTTCCCGACGCCTTCGCGATGCGTGACGTGGATCCGGTCGTCGATGGAGCCGGCGCCGCAGTTGACGTTCACCCGGGCCGCCACCCCGGAGGGCACGATCACGGTCAGTTCGCCGAACGCCTGGCTGATCGGGACGGAGACGGGGCTGGTCGTGGTCGCGCCGGCGGTCACAGCCGTCGAGGTCAGGTCGACGACCGTGGTCCCGGCTCCCTTGGTGAAGCCGCCGGCTGCCGCGGCCGCGGTCACCGGCGTCCAGGACTGGTCGCCCGCGGCCGCTCCGGACTGGGTGATCGTGTCGGTGTTCAGGGCGGTCAGCGCGAGGACGATCGCCACCGGCACCAGGACCCCGCCCCGGCGCCCGGCCAGCCCGGAGAGCACCAGCCCCACCCCGACCACGCCGAGGCCGGCCGCGCCGGCCACCGGCCAGCTGTTGCCGGGGAGGTAGGCCAGGGTGCCGGCCAGGAGCGCCAGCCCGAGGGTGACCAGG
>JBAPWU010000007.1:0-20784 GCA_049283855.1 Kineosporiaceae bacterium | reverse complement strand
GCTCAGTCACCCGTCACCGCCACCGTTCGCACGCTGTCGTCGTCCGCCGCGCCGTCGCCCGGCAGGCCGTCAACCTAACCCGTCCGCGCCCCCGGTGTCGCTCAGCTGCGCCCGGCAACGCCGCTCGACGTCGTCCAGCTCGGTCAGGGTGAGTTCGATGTCCTGGCGCCGCTGGGCCAGTTCGTCCCGTCGTGCCGCGATCTGTTCCAGCAGGTACTCCAGCTGGCCACGTTCGCCGACCTCGGTGTCGTACATGTCGACGATGCGGCGGATCTGGTCCAGGTCGAAGCCGAGCCGCTTCCCCCGCAGCACCAGCCCGAGCCGCACCCGGTCGCGGGGGTGGAAGAGCCGCTGGGTGCCGCGCCGCTCGGGAGTGATCAGTCCGCGGTCCTCGTAGAACCGGATGGTGCGATGGGTGACGCCGAACTCCGCGGCGACCTCGGCGATGGTGTGCGGTGGTCCGGGCGGGGGGTCCGGAGCGCGGGCAGCGCCGGTGGGTTCGGTCATACCTCGGCTCCCTTGCGTCGTCGGCTCCCTGCGCTTACCTTGACGTTAACGTAAAGTAGCTGGAAGGGCAGGACCGATGACGTTCGAGTTGTCCAAGGAGCACGAGGACTTCCGCCGGGTGGTGCGGTCGTTCGCTCTCGAGCAGGTGGCCCCGCACAGCGCCGAGTGGGACGCCGCGGCGCACTTCCCGGTCGACCTGGTGCCGCGGATGGGGGACCTGGGCCTGTTCGGTCTGCTCGCTCCCGAGGAGTACGGCGGCAGCGGCGCCGACTTCACCAGCCTGTGCGTGGCGATCGAGGAGCTCGGCAGGGTCGACCAGGCGATCGGGATCACCCTGTCCGCCGGGGTCGGCCTGGGGATCAACCCGATCCTCGCCTTCGGGTCGGCCGAGCAGAAGCGCCGCTGGCTGCCGGACCTGGTGGCCGGCCGGGCGCTGGCCGCCTTCGGCCTGACCGAGCCGGACGCCGGGTCCGATGCCGGCGCCGCCCGGACCCGCGCGGTCCTGGACGGGCGGGAGTGGGTGATCGACGGCGCCAAGGCGTTCATCACCAATTCCGGGACGCCGATCACCTCCGTGATCACGGTGACGGCGCGCACCGGCACCCGGGACGACGGGCGCCCCGAGATCAGCACCTTCCTGGTGCCGTCCGGCACACCCGGGCTGACCGTCGAGCCGGCCTACCGCAAGCTCGGCTGGCATTCCTCGGACACCCACGGCCTGGTCCTGGCCGGCTGCCGGGTGCCCGAGGAGAACCTGCTGGGCGCGCGCGGGGCGGGGCTGCGCCAGTTCCTGGCCACCCTGGACGACGGACGGATCGCGATCTCGGCCCTCGCGGTCGGGCTGGCCCAGGCCTGTCTGGACGCCGCGTGCGAGCAGGCCGGCGCGCGGATGGCGTTCGGCCGCCCGATCGGGGCCAACCAGGGGCTGGCCTTCCCGATCGCCGACCTCGCCATGGGTGTGGAGTCGGCCCGGCTGCTCACCTACAAGGCCGCCTGGCTGAAGGACGAGCTGCGGGCCGGACGACGCAGCGCCGCCGAGGTCAAGCAGGCGGCGGCGATCGCCAAGCTGCGCAGTTCGACCGTAGCGGTGGATGCCACCCGGATCGCCACCCAGGTCTTCGGCGGGAGCGGCTTCATCGAGGAGTACCCCGTGGCCCGGTTCTACCGGGACGCCAAGATCCTCGAGATCGGCGAGGGCACCAGCGAGATCCAGCGACTGGTGATCGCCCGTGGTCTCGGTCTGCCGGTCGGCTGAGGTTGACTGACCCCGTGACCCACGACCACTACGCAGAGGTCGCCGCCGCCCGCGCCGCGACCGCCGCCCCCTCACCGGCCGGGGCCGCCAAGCTGGCCGGGCAGCGCAAGCTCCCGGTGCGCGAGCGGATCGACCTGCTGTGCGAGGCGGGCAGCTTCGTCGAGGACGGGCAGTTGGCCAACGCCCTGGCCGAGGGTCTGCCGGCCGACGGCGTGGTCACCGGTCGCGGGCTGGTCGACGGGCGGGCGGTGATCGTGATCGCCAACGACCCCACGGTGAAGGCGGGCTCATGGGGGGCACGCACCGTGGAGAAGATGGTCCGGGCCACCGAGGCGGCTCTGCGTGAGGAGCTCCCGGTGTTCTGGCTGGTCGACTCCGCCGGGGCGAGGATCACCGACCAGGTCGAGCTGTTCCCCGGGCGGCGCGGGGCGGGGCGGATCTTCCACAACCAGGTGCTGCTCTCCGGCAAGGTGCCGCAGATCTGCTGCCTGTTCGGGCCGTCGGCCGCCGGTGGCGCCTACATCCCGGCCTTCTGCGACATCGTGATCATGGTCGAGGGCAACGCGAGCATGTACCTGGGCAGCCCGCGGATGGCCGAGATGGTGGTCGGCGAGACGGTCTCGCTGGAGGACATGGGTGGGGCCAGGATGCACTGCACCGTCTCCGGGTGCGGCGACAACCTGGCCACCGACGACGCCGACGCGATCGAGCAGGCGCAGCTGTTCTTCTCCTACCTGCCGACGTCGTGGCGGGGCGCCCCGCCGCACTACGCGGCAGAGCCGCCGGCGCGCGTGATGAGCCGGGACCTGGTGCCGGAGAAGGAGTCCGTGCCGTTCGACGTCCGCGAGGTGGTCGAGGCGCTGGTCGACGACGAGTCCTTCTTCGAGGTCAAGCCGCTGTTCGCGGCCGAACTGGTGGTGGGGTTCGGCCGGCTGGACGGCCGCTCGGTGGGGATCGTGGCCAACAACAGCGCGGTGCGCGGCGGGGTGCTGTTCGGTGACTCGGCCGACAAGGCGGCCCGGTTCATCTGGCTGTGCGACGCGTTCAACGTGCCGCTGGTCTATCTGGCCGACGTTCCCGGCTTCATGATCGGCAGCGAGGTGGAGCGGCAGGGGATCATCCGGCACGGAGCCAAGATGATCACGGCGGTGTCCGAGGCGACCGTGCCACAGGTCTGCGTGGTGCTGCGCAAGGCCTACGGCGCCGGACTGTACGCGATGGCCGGCCCGGGGTTCGGGCCCGATGCCACGCTGGCGCTACCCAGCGCGGCGATCGCGGTGATGGGCCCGGAGGCCGCGGTGAACGCGGTGTACGCCAACAAGATCGGTGCGATCGCGGACGGCGCCGAGCGGGCTGCCTACATCGCCGCCCGCCGGGCCGAGTACGAGGAGGACGTCGACCTGTTGCGCCTGGCCAGCGACCTCGTGATCGACGCCGTGATCGAGCCGGGCGAGCTGCGCCGCGAGCTGGTCCTGCGCCTGACCTACGCCGCCGCCCGCGACCGCACCCTGCCCGCCAAGCGCCACGGCGTCCCCCCCGTCTGATCCCGAACCCGCCCCGGCGCGGCCGGGGGTCAGGCTCGGGTGGGGTGGGCGGCCAGGTAGGTCAGGAACTCGGGCAGGGCCATGGCGGGGCCGAAGTGCATGCCCTGGCCGATGTCGCAGCCCATGCCGGCCAGGGCGACCGCGGTGGCCTCGTCCTCGACGCCCTCGGCCACCACCGGCATGCCCAGGTCGTGGGCCATCGCGATGGTGTGGCGCACGATGGTGGCGGTGCTCGGCCGGGCCAGGTCGGCGATGAACACCTGGTCGAGCTTGAGTTCACCGATCGGCAGTTCACGCAGGTAGGCCAGGGACGAGTACCCGGTGCCGAAGTCGTCGAGCGCCACCCGCACCCCGTCGTCCCGCCACCGGTTCAGCAGGGTGGCCACGGTGGCGGTGTCGGCCAGGAAGACGTCCTCGGTGATCTCGATCCGCAGGGCCTCGGGAGGCAGCCCGAACGGCCCGAGAAAGGCAGGGATGCGGTCGGTGAGCGCGCTGTCCAGCAGATCCGACGGGGTCAGGTTCACGCTCACCGGCACCCGGTGCCCGAGCGACCACCACTCCGCGCAGGCGGTCACCGCGAGATCGATCACCATGGCCGCGATCGGGCGCATCAGGCCGGTCTGCGCGGCCAGCGGCAGGAAGGACGCCGGCAGCAGGACGCCGTCCTTGGGGTGGCGCCAGCGGGCGAGCGCCTCGGCGCCGCAGACGCTGCCCTGGGCGAGACAGATCTGCGGCTGCAGGAACACCTCCAGGTCGCCCTGCTCCAGGGCGACCCGCAGTTCCCCGATCGGTGGCAGCCGGACCGGCGATTCCTGATCGGCGTCGAAGTGGCTGATCCCGCCCCCGGACTCCTTGGCCCGCCACACCGCCAGCGATGCCTGGCGAACCAGCGAGGTCGGATCGTCCCGGGGGAGCCGGCAGGTGGCGATCCCGATGCTGGCGTCGACCTTGACCGAGCGTTCGGCGCCGCCGACGCTGATCATGAGCGGCTCGTCGAGCTGGGCGAGCAGGGCGTGGGCGACCCGCTCGGCCACCTCCCGGTCGGCATCGGGCAGCACCACGGCGAACTCGTCGCCGCCGAGGCGGGCCAGGGCCTGGCTGGGGCGCAGCACGGCACGCAGCCGGCCGGCGATCCGGGTCAGCACGTCGTCGCCGTCGTCGTCGGTGCCCAGGGTGGCCTTGAGCTGGGTGAATCGGTCGACGTCGATCAGCAGCAGACCGATCTGGTTGGTCCACCCGCCCATCGCGTCACCGCCGGGGGCGTCGAGCGCCTGCGCCGCGGCGGCCTCGTCGGTCAGGGCGGCCGAGAGCTCCTGGCGGGAGGCCAGCCAGGTCAGCCCCTCGTTCGCCATGCGGCGAGTCTCCTCGCATGCCGCCCCGCCCTCAACCATCGAGGCGGTGTTGTCACCGGGTGGCGGATCGCCACAGGCTGGGCCAGGTCACCCCGAGGTCGCCGGCCAGCTCCCGCAGCAGCGGCACCGAGACCCCCACCACGCTGTGGTGGTCCCCCTCCACGCCCCGCACGAACGCCGCGCCGAGGCCGTCGATGGTGAACGCCCCGGCCACCTGCAACGGCTCACCGGTGGCCACGTAGGCGTCGATCTCGGCCTCGCTCAGCCGGGCGAAGTGCACCACGGTGGAGGCGACGGCGCCCAGCGTGCCGCCACCGGAACCGGTGTCGATCAACCAGTGGCCGGTGTGCAGCACGCCGCTGCGCCCGCTCATCGTCCGCCAGCGCGCCCTCGCCTGGTCGGCGTCCGCGGGCTTGCCGTGCACCGCGCCGTCCAGTTCGAGCACGGAGTCGCAGCCGAGCACCAGCGCACCCGGCGGAAGGTCCGCGCGGCCGGCGACGTCCTCGGCCTTCGCCCGCGCGAGCACGAGCACGATGTCCTCGGCGGCGACGACGCCGTAGTGGGCGACCACTGCCTCCTCGTCGACCGTGGAGACCACGACGAGTGGGGCGAGCCCCGCGGCGATCAGGGTCGCGCGGCGCGCGGGGGAGGCGCTGGCCAGAACCAGGGTCATGGCGGTGAGGCTAGCGACACGACAGCATGGAGGTATGCCGAGCTCGGGTCCGTTCTTCGCCCCGCCCAAGTACGTCGACCGGATGGCCGACGGCACGGTCAAGCAGGTCAACCCGTTCAGCGGCACCGAGGTCTGGACGGTGCCGGGGCGGGGCAACCGCCCGCTGGGGCTCTCCGTCGCCGACCCGGTCCCGCTGCGGCCCGAGGACGAGGGCCGGCACTGCGCGTTCTGCGCCGGGCGCTACCTGGACACCCCGCCGGAGAAGGCCCGGCTGGTGCTCACCCCGGAGGGCTATCAGCGGTGCACCGGCGCCACGGTGGAGTCGCTGCACGACTCTGTCGCCGCGTTCCGCCGGATCCCCAACCTCTTCGAGATCATCTCCTACGACTACTGGCGGGAGAACTACGGCCATCAGCTGCCCGAGTCGGCGCGGGCGCACAGGGACGCCTACCTGGCCACGGCCGCCGGGCGGGAGCACCTGCTCGCCCTGGTCGACACCCGCCTGCGGGCCGCCGGCACGGACCCGGACCGGCTCGGCGAGGACGAGCGCCTGGCGGTGGCGGACTCCTTCTTCGGCGGCGGGCACGACGTGATCGTCGCCCGGCGGCACTTCGTGGACGGCGCCACGAACGTGAGCCAGCTGGCCTCCTCGGGCACGCTCACCCCCGACGAGCACTACCAGTACACGCGGTTCACGGTCGGCGCCCTGCGGGAGATGTACCTGGCCAACCGGTACGTGCGCTACGTCGCGGTGTTCCAGAACTGGCTCAAGCCGGCCGGAGCATCGTTCGACCACCTGCACAAGCAGCTGGTCTCGATCGACGAGCGGGGCGTGCAGACCGAGCTCGAGCTGCAACGGGTGCGGGCGAATCCGAACCTGTACAACGAGGTCGCGGTCAACTACGCCGGCTACCACAACCTCGTCGTGGCGGAGAACGATCACGCGATCGCCATCGCCGGGTTCGGCCACCGGTTCCCGGCGCTGGAGATCTTCTCCAAGAGCCCGCACAGCCAGCCCTGGAACCACGCCGCCGAGGAGGTGCGGGGCATGTCGGACCTGATCCACGCGGTGCACGCGGCGACCGGAGCCGATGTGCCGTGCAACGAGGAATGGCACCACAAGCCGCCGGACGTCGACGTGCCGATGCCATGGCGGGTGGTGCTGAAGTGGCGGGTCTCCACCCTGGCCGGGTTCGAGGGAGGGACCAAGATCTACCTCAACACGATCTCCCCCCAGGCTCTGCGCGACCGGGTGGTGCACCAGCTGTTCCGGCTCAAGGAGGAGGGCAGGATCGCCCCGATGAAGATCGCCTTCGAGTGCGACTGCGTGCCGAACTCGTTGATGTACAACCCCGCCGTGCGACGCGGATCGTCCGCCGACCCCGAGTTCCCCGGCTGAGGCCCCGCCTCAGCCGGTACAGCTCGTACATCTCGCCTCAGCGGTACATCTCGGCGATCAGGTCGGCGTAGTCGCGGGTCACCACGGCCCGCTTGATCTTCAGGCTGGGCGTCAGCTCGCCCGAGACGACGTCGAGCTCGCGCGGCAGGATCCGGAACTGCTTGATCTGCTCCCACCGGTTCAGGGTCAGGTTGACCGCGCCGATCGCGTCGTCCACCGCCTCGCGGATCCGCGGATCGTTGGGCACCTCATCGGGTGCCACGTTGTTCGCCTTGGCCCAGGCCGCCGCGGCGTCCGCGTCCAGCGCCACCAGCGCTCCGGGGAACTTGCGGCCGTCGGCCACCACCACGACCTGGCCGATCAGCGGGCTGCTCGCCTTGATCGATCCCTCGATCAGGCTCGGCGCGATGTACTTGCCGCCGCTGGTCTTGACCAGGTCCTTCTTCCGGTCGGTGATCTTCACGAAGCCGTCGGCGTCGATCTCGACCACGTCCCCGGTGGCCAGCCAGCCGTCGACCAGGGTCTCGGCGGTCTGCTCCGGCAGGTTGTGATACCCCCGCATCACGCCGTCCGATCGCACCAGGAGCTCGCCGTCGGCGCCGACCTTCACCTCGGTCCCGGCCAGCGGCGTGCCGACCGTCCCGATCTTCAAGGCGTGCGGGCGGTTCACCATCGAGGCGCCCGAGCCCTCGGTCATCCCCCACCCCTCGAGGATGGGCAGACCGGCGGCGGCGAACCACTCTGAGATCTGTGGGGCGAGCGCGGCACTGCCGGAGACCAGGGTCTCGATCCGGCCGCCGAGCCGGTCACGGATCTTGGAGAAGACCAGGCGGTCGGCGAGAGAGCGCTGGAGGCCGAGCACCGGCGGGATGGACCTGCCGGCCTGCTCGCGGCGCACGCACTCGATCCCGACCCGGAAGGCCCACTCGAAGATCCGGGCCTTGGGCCCTCCCTCGTCGAGCGCGGTGGAGTTGACCCGGGCGTGGACCTTCTCGAAGATCCGTGGGGCGGCGGCCATGAAGGTCGGCCGGACCTCGGCGAGATTCTCGACGATCTTGTCGATCCGGCCGTCGATGGCCGTGGCGAAGCCGATCCGCAGCTGCGCGGCGAGCAGCAGCTTGCCGAAGGAGTGCGACAGGGGCAGCCACAGGAACTGCAGGTGGTCGGACCGGACGATCCCGGTCTCCTCGATCGCCCCACCCAGGTAGACCCAGTTCTTGTGGGTCAGCTCCACGCCCTTCGGGCGCCCGGTGGTGCCCGAGGTGTAGATCAGGGTCACCAGGTGCTCGGGGCGCAACCCGGCGATCGCGTCGTCCACGGCCGTGGGGTGGGCCGCGAGGTGGGTGCGCCCGCGGTGGGCGAGCTCCTCCAGGCTGATCACCCAGCCGTCGTGCCAGGTGCTGTCGTCGCCGGGCGCGCCCAGCCCGCCGGTGTCGATCACCACGACCGTGCGCAGGGCGGGCATCTGGGGGCGGGTGGCGCGCAGCTTGTCCAGCTGGCCCTCGTCCTCGACGATCGCGATCACGCACTCGGAGTCGGCGACGATGTAGGCGACGTCGGTGGCCTGGGTGTTCGGGTAGACCGTCGTGGTCGCCCCGCCGGCCAGGGTCACCCCGAGGTCGGCGAGCACCCACTCCAGCCGCGTCGACGAGGCGATCGCCACCCGTTGCTCGCTCTGCAGGCCCAGGGTGAGCAGTCCGGCGGCCAGCTCGCGGGCCCTGGTGTCGGTCTCGGCCCAGGTCAGTGAGGTCCAGCCGGTGGCCGTCGGCGACCGGAACGCCTCCTGGCCGGCGAGCTGACGAACCCGTTCGCCGAACACGGCGGCGAGCGACTGGGGCTGCGACATCGGATCCTCCTCGATCGTGAGTGGCCCCATCATCGGCCCGGGCGATGCCCGGCGCCACGCTCATCCGGTGATTCGTCCCGCAGCGGAGTAGACGTTGAACCCGGCCTCCCGGGAGAAGCCGATCAGGGTCAGGCCCGCCTCGGTGGCCAGATCCACGGCCAGCGAGGACGGCGCGGACACCGCGGCGAGCACCGGGCAGCCCGCGGTCACCGCCTTCTGCACCAGTTCGAACGAGGCACGGCCGCTCACCTGGAGCACCGAGCCACGCAACGGCAGCCGGCCCTCCTGCAGCGCCCAGCCGACCACCTTGTCGACGGCGTTGTGCCTGCCGACGTCCTCGCGCAGGCACAGGAGGTCACCGTCGGGGGTGAACAGGCCGGCCGCGTGCACGCCGCCGGTGCGGGCGAAGGTGCGCTGCTCGGCCCGCAACCGCTCCGGCAGGCAGGCCAGCACGCCGGCCGCGACCCGCACCTCGTCGGCTCGGACGTCGATCCCCGCCCGCGAGCGCACCTCCTCGATCGAGGTCACGCCGCAGATCCCGCAGGCACTGCTCACGTGCCGGTGCCGGGTGATCGCCGGTGCGGGCACGTGCGGGGCGAGCTGCACCTCGACCACGTTGTGGGTGGGCTCGCCGGCGGAGTCCCGGCCCGCATCGGGGCAGTGCCGTGCCGACAGCACATCGGCCGGGCCGGTGATCACCCCCTCGCCGACCAGGAACCCCAGGGCGAGGTCGAGGTCGTGGCCGGGGGTGCGCATGGTGGTCGTGAACGTCTGCTCGCCGAGGCGGAGCTCCAGCGGCTCCTCGACCGCGAGGGTGTCCGCCCGGGAGAGGGGCGCAGCGCCGTCCTGCCCGACGCGGTGGCGCAGGACAGGACGGCGGGTCGTCATTCCGGACACGGGCGCATCGTACGTTCGCCCGCCGTGGGCAGCGCCCCGGCCGCCACCCCGGACAGCCGCCCCTCGATCGGAGCCGCGCCGAGGATCATGTAGGCCTGGATCTCGCTGTAGCCGAACGAGGTCAGGTAGTCGATCGCGTGCAGGCAGGCCCGCTGGTAGGACAGGTGCGAATCCAGGTAGTGCTGGACGCCGTCCAGGGTCACCGAGGTGCCCGAGAAGGCCAGCCACTGGCTGTACTGCGGGTCGACGTTGCCGGGCATGAAGATCGCGTTCTCGCCCACCCCGTACTTGGCCATGCCGTCCTTGATCAGGCCGACGTGCAGGTCCATGAACCCGCCCATCTCGATCGCACCGCAGAAGGTGATCTCACCGTCGCCCTGGGAGAAGTGCAGGTCCCGCCGTTCTCCCGCGGGGGAGCGGTGCGCGCCGCCCGGCCGCGACCCGGTCGAAGTCGGCCCCGGTCAGCCTGCCCAGGATGGCGCTGTCCGGCTGCGGCGGCAGGGCCAGTGGCGGGACAGAGGTCGGGTTGGTGTCGATCAGGGCCTGCTCGCGGGCGTTCCATCCTCGGCAGAGTGAGGAACGGCCTGGATCGAGGTGTCGATGATGAGCCGATACATCCCCTGAGTCTGAGGAGATGTGCGTCACAGTATTCCCACTATGACTATGATCGGCCAATTGTCCGTTGTTGGGGCGGCGCGGCCGAAGCGGCGTCGACGGGTGGTATGAGTGAGCCGTGCTCCTCCGTCAGCTCGAGTACCTGACTGCGCTCGCCCGCGAACGCCACTTCGCGCGCGCCGCGGTCGCCTGTCATGTCAGTCAGCCCTCGTTGTCGGCCGGGATCGCCAAGCTGGAGTCGGAGCTGAGGGTCGCCATCGTCGTCCGGGGCCATCGGTTCGCCGGGTTCACCCCGGAGGGGGAGCGGGTGGTCGGCTGGGCCCGGCGGATCCTGGCCGACCGCGACGGGCTGCACGCCGAGCTGGCCACGATGCGCACTGGCCTGGGCGGCCTGTTGCGGGTGTGCGCGATCCCGACCGCGGTGACCACGGCGTCCCTGCTCACCAGCGCGCTCTGCCATGAGCACCCCGCGGTGCGGGTGCGGCTGGACTCGGGGTCGAGTCGTGACATCGTGCGCCGGCTGGTCGATTTCGACCTGGACGTCGGGGTGTCCTATGTCGACAACGAGCCGTTGGGGGAGTCCAGCCGGGTGGTGCCGCTCTACCGGGAGCGCTATCTGCTGCTGACGCCGGACGACGGCCCGCTGGGCGACCGGGAGGGCGTGACCTGGGCGGAGATCGCCGGCCAGCCGCTGTGCCTGTTCAGCCGGGACATGCAGCACCGGCGGATCGTCGACGGCTGCTTCGCCGAGGCCGGGGTGGAGGTGACCCCGTCGATCGAGACCGACACGGTCGCCGCGCTGTACGCCCATGTCGCCTCGCACCGCTGGTCCACCGTGATCGCCCACGTCTGGCTGCAGACCTTCGGGGTGCCGGAGGGGATGCGGGTGGTCCCGGTCGCGGGGCCGGAGCGGACCCCCCAGGTCGGGCTGGTCCTGGCCGACCGCGATCCCGAGCCGACCCTGGTCAAGGCGCTGCGCGACGTCGCCACCCGCGCCGACGTCGGCGGCGTCCTCGACGCGCTGGTCCAGCGGTACGTGCGCTCCTGAGGGGTCCGCTGATAGGAGCGGCCTGTGGCCCGATAGGAGAAAGCATGGGCCGGTGGGCTCGCTTACTGCCCGGTTACCCCGCACCATGCAAGGGTCAGTGCATTCTGCTCGGTGTTCCGCCCGGCGATCGATTCGGCGCGAGGTGATGCGTGGTCCAGATCCGTCCGCTCGCGGAGGTCGTCTCGGCGGCCGTCGCGGCGCAGCGCGACCAGCCCGGGCCACTGCTCGCCGTCCTGCACGAGATCGTCGCCGAGGTCGGCCACGTGCCGGCCGGGGCGATCGCCCTGCTCGCCGAACAGCTCAACCTCTCCCGGGCCGAGGTGCACGGGGTGGTCTCGTTCTACTCCGACCTGCGCACCGAGCCGCCCGGGCGCACGGTGGTGCAGGTCTGCCGTGCCGAGGCGTGCCAGTCCGTGGGCGCCGAGGCGTTGCTGCGTGAGGTGAGCGAACGGCTCCAGGTCGAGCCGCGGACCACCCGCGACGACGGGGCGGTGACCCTCGACGAGGTGTTCTGCCTGGGCAACTGCGCGTTGGGACCGGCCGCCATGGTCGACGGGCGCCTGCTCGGGCGCGTGACCGCCGATCGGCTCGCGGCCGCGGTCCAGGGGGCATCGTGAGCCTGACCGTGTACCTCCCGCGGGACAGTGCCGCCCGCTCGGTCGGGGCCGACGAGGTGGCCGCGGTGCTCGCGCCGACGCTGGCCGGCGCCGGAGTGCCCCTGGTGCGCACCGGCTCGCGCGGGCTGTTCTGGCTCGAGCCCCTGCTCGAGGTGGCCGGTCCCGACGGGATGCGCCACGCCTTCGGGCCGATGACCCCCGGCGATGTGCCGGGCCTGATCGCCGCCGGGCTGCTCGGGGAGCCCGGCGGTCCCCACCTGGCGCCGGCCGGACCGGGCCTGGTCGAGCATCCGTTGGCGCTGGGCCCGACCGAGCAGATCCCGGCGTTGCGCGAGCAGACGCGGGTCACCTTCGCCCGGGTCGGCGTGGTGGACCCGCTCTCGGCGCCCGACTACCTGGCCCACGGCGGGATGGCGGGGCTGCGCCGCGCGCTGGCGATGACGCCGTCGGAGGCGGTCGAGGAGGTGACCGCCTCGGGGTTGCGTGGCCGCGGCGGGGCCGGGTTCCCGGCCGGGATCAAGTGGAGGACGGTGCTCGAGGCGCCCGGCCCGGCGTCCGCCCCGAAGTACATCTGCTGCAACGCCGACGAGGGCGACAGCGGCACCTTCGCCGACCGGATGCTGATGGAGGGCGACCCCTTCTCCACCCTGGAGGGGATGGCGATCGCCGCCCACGCGACCGGCGCGACCCAGGGCTTCGTCTACATCCGCTCGGAGTACCCGGACGCCGTGGCCGTCATGCGCGAGGCGATCGGGATCGCCCGGGCGCAGGGGTGGCTGGGTGCGCGGGTGCTCGGCTCGGACCTGTCCTTCGACGTGACGGTGCGGGTCGGGGCGGGGGCCTACATCTGCGGAGAGGAGACCTCGATGCTCTCCAGCATCGAGGGGCGCCGGGCCGAGGTGCGGGCCAAGCCGCCGCTGCCCGCCCTGGAGGGCCTGTTCGGCCGCCCGACCGTGGTGAACAACCTGCTCACCCTGGCCACGGTGCCGGCGGTGCTCGCCGACGGGGCCCAGGCCTACGCCGACCTGGGCGTCGAGCGCTCGCGGGGCACCCAGGTGTTCCAGCTGGCCGGGAACGTGGCCCGGGGCGGCATCGTGGAGACCGCGTTCGGCGTCGGGCTCGGTGAACTGGTCGACGGCTGGGCCGGCGGCACGCGGTCCGGTCGCCCGGTCGGCGCGGTGCAGGTCGGCGGCCCGCTGGGCGCCTACCTGACCCGGGAGCGGTTCGACCTGCCGATGGACTACGAGGCCTTCGCCGCCGCGGGGGCGATGGTGGGCCACGGCGGGATCGTGGTCTTCGACGACACCGTCGACTTCGGGGCCCGGGCCCGGTTCGCGATGGAGTTCTGCGCCGCCGAGTCGTGCGGCAAGTGCACCCCCTGCCGGGTCGGTGCGGTGCGCGGGGTCGAGGTGATCGACAGGATCACAGCCGGGGTCGACCGGGAGGCCAACCTGGCCCTGCTCGACGATCTGTGCGAGCTGATGACCGACGGGTCGCTGTGCGCCATGGGCGGTCTGACCCCGATGCCGGTGCGCAGCGCGATGGCGCACTGGCGTGCCGCGCAACCCCAGGAGGCGTGATGAGCCTGATCGACGATCGAGACCTGGGCACCCCGGCGCGCGACGGTGCGCCCACCACCACGGTGACCATCGACGGGCGTACGGTGTCGGTCCCGCCGGGCACCTCGGTGCTGCGGGCCGCGGGCCTGGCCGGGGTCGACATCCCGAAGCTGTGCGCCACCGACAGCCTGGAGGCGTTCGGCTCGTGCCGGATGTGCCTGGTCGAGGTGGACGGGGTCAAGGGCACCCCGGCCTCGTGCACCACGCCGTGCCGTGAGGCGATGGTGGTCCACACCCGCTCGGAGAAGCTGAACCGGTTGCGGCGCAACGTGATGGAGCTGTACATCTCCGACCACCCGCTGGACTGCCTGACCTGCGCCGCGAACGGCGACTGCGAGCTGCAGGACATGGCCGGCGTGGTCGGCCTGCGCGACGTGCGCTACGGCTACGCGGGGGAGAACCACCTCGACGCGCCGACCGACTCCTCCAACCCCTACTTCGATTTCGAGGCCAGCAAGTGCATCGTCTGCTCGCGCTGCGTGCGAGCCTGCGACGAGGTGCAGGGCACCCTGGCGCTGACCAGCAGCGGGCGCGGATTCGGCTCGAAGGTCGTCGCGAGCGAAGGGGTTCCGTTCTTCGACTCCGAGTGCGTCTCGTGCGGGGCCTGTGTGCAGGCCTGCCCGACGGCGACGCTCACCGAGAAGTCGGTGATCGAGCTCGGCACACCGACCCGGGTCGTCAAGACCACCTGCGCCTACTGCGGGGTGGGCTGCTCGTTCCGGGCCGAGCTGGCCGGTGACACCGTGGTCCGGATGGTGCCGGACAGGGACGGCGGCGCCAACGAGGGCCACTCCTGCGTCAAGGGCCGCTTCGCCTGGGGCTACGCCACCCATGCCGAGCGGGTGCTCTCGCCGATGCTGCGGGAGAGCATCGACGAGCCGTGGCGCGAGGTGACCTGGGCGGAGGCGATCGGCTACACCGCGCGGAGGTTGCGCGCGATCCAGGCCGAGCACGGCGAGGGCTCGATCGGGGCGATCTCCTCCTCGCGCTGCACGAACGAGGAGGTGTACGTCGTCCAGAAGATGGTGCGGGCGGCGTTCGGCAACAACAACGTCGACACCTGCGCGAGGGTCTGCCACTCCCCGACCGGGTACGGGCTGAAGCAGACCTTCGGCACGTCGGCCGGCACCCAGGACTTCAAGTCGGTGGCCCAGGCCGACGTGATCGTGGTGATCGGGGCCAACCCGACCGACGGTCACCCCGTGTTCGCCTCCCGGATGAAGCGCCGGCTGCGCCAGGGCGCCCGGCTGATCGTGATCGACCCGCGCCGGATCGATCTGGTGCGCACCCCCCACATCGAGGCGGCCCACCACCTGCAGCTGGCGCCGGGAACGAACGTGGCCGTGGTCAACGCGATGGCCCACGTCGTGGTCACCGAGCACCTGATGGACGAGCAGTTCGTGGCCGAGCGCTGCGAGGGAACCGCCGAGTGGGCCGCGTTCATCGCGCAGCCGGAGAACAGCCCGGAGGCGGTCGAGACGATCACCGGGGTGCCGGCCGCGGAGCTGCGGGCCGCGGCCCGGCTGTACGCGAGCGCGCCGAACGCGGCGATCTACTACGGGCTCGGGGTGACCGAGCACAGCCAGGGCTCGACCATGGTGATGGGCATGGCGAACCTGGCCATGGCCACGGGGAACATCGGCCGGGACGGGGTCGGGGTCAACCCGCTGCGCGGGCAGAACAACGTGCAGGGCTCGTGCGACATGGGCTCGTTCCCGCACGAGCTGCCCGGCTACCGGCACGTGTCCGACGACGCCGTCCGGCACACCTTCGAGACCCTCTGGGGGGCGACGCTTCAGGCCGAGCCCGGACTGCGGATCCCGAACATGTTCGACGCCGCCGTCGACGGGTCCTTCCGGGCGTTGTACATCCAGGGCGAGGACCTGGCCCAGTCCGACCCGAACACCGCGCACGTGCTGGCCGCATTGCGGGCGATGGACCTGGTCGTCGTCCAGGACCTGTTCCTGAACGAGACCGCGAAGCTGGCGCACGTGTTCCTGCCCGGCACGTCGTTCCTGGAGAAGGACGGCACGTTCACCAACGCCGAGCGCCGGATCAACCGGGTGCGCCCGGTGACCCCGCCGCGCAACCTCGACTCCTCGGGCGTGGGCAAGCACGAGTGGCAGATCGTGTGTGAGGTGGCCCAGGCGATGGGATACCCGATGACGTATGAGCACCCCCGCGAGATCATGGACGAGATCGCGATCACCACGCCGACCTTCGCCGGGGTGTCCTTCGACCTGCTGGACACGGTCGGGTCGGTGCAGTGGCCGTGCAACACGGCGGCGCCGTCCGGCACGCCGATCATGCACGTGGACGGCTTCGTGCGCGGGAAGGGGCATCTGATCCCCACCCCGTATGTTGCGACCCAGGAGCGCTCGACCCGCAAGTACCCGCTGATCCTGACCACCGGCCGGATCCTGAGCCAGTACAACGTGGGCGCCCAGACCCGGCGCACCGAGAACGTGCGCTGGCACCCCGAGGACGTGCTGGAGATCCACCCGCACGACGCCGAGGTACGCGGGGTGCGCGACGGCGACCAGGTGCGGCTCGCCTCGCGGGTGGGGGCGACCACGCTGCGGGCGCGGATCGCCGACCGGATGCCGGTCGGGGTGGTCTACACGACGTTCCACCACCCGGTGACCGGGGCCAACGTGGTGACCACGGAGAACTCGGACTGGGCGACCAACTGCCCGGAGTACAAGGTGACCGCGGTGCAGGTCGAGCTGGGCGGGGTGCGGTGAGCGGCGTGGTGAGTGGGGCCGTCCTGCCTGAGGTGCGGCTGGCCAACGACATCGCCCGACAGTTCGCCCACCTGGCGCCCGACGCCGCGGCGAAGGAGATCGCTGCCCACCTCGCCTCCTTCTGGGACCCGCGCATGCGCGCCCGGCTGGAGTCCCACGCCGCCTCCGGCGGCGAATCCCTCGACCCCCTGGTCCTCGCCGCCCTCACCTGGCTCGCCGGTCACTCGAAGGTGTAGTCGCCCCAGCCGCGCAGCATGAGCATGCCCAGCGGCCAGGCGACGGCCCAGGCGAGGGTGAACCAGCCCCGCCGGGGCAGCCAGATCCAGCCCACCATGACCAGGGGAAAGGTCAGTGCCAGCGGCCAGACCAGGGCGTCGGTGCGCTGCACCCAGGTACCGAGCTGCTGGTCGGCCCATCCCGGGCCGCTCGCGTCGTCCGCCATCGGCCAGCGGCCGAGCACCTCGGCAGCGCGCGTGGTGGCCAGGGTCCAGCAGAGGCCGGCCGCCAGGTGGCCGGTCAGCCAGCAGGTGTGGGCGATCACGGCCAGCGCGCTCAGCACTGTGCCCGCAGCGTGCCGTGTGCCGGCGACCGGGACGGCGGGCCCGCCGGCGGTCTTCAGCGAGAGACCGCGGCGCGGTGTCCAGGCCCGCACCCGGACCACGTCGCGGGGCAGGTCGAGCCAGAGCTGCCAGGGCGGGTGCCCGGCTCGGGCGAGGTCGTCGTAGAGCTGGACCTGATCCTCGGCGAACCGGTCGCGGTGCGCGCGGGGCGTCAGCCGGAGCGCCGCTCGGTAGCAGCGTGCGCCGAACCGGGGCGGGTGGCCGCTCATGTCGTGCTCAGCTGAGGCCCGCTGGGACGCCAGGCGCGGCGGTCGATCCCGGCCACGGCCGCGCGCTCGAGGATGCTGTGCAGTCGGTCCAGTTCGAGCACTAACGCGGCCCGTCCTCGCGGGGTGAGCCGGTAGTAGCGCCGCCGGTCGTCGTCGAGCTCGGGGGCGGGTCGCTCGTCGACCTCCTCGATCTGGCCGCCGTCGATCAACCGGCCGATCGCCGCGTACAGGGCCCCTGGGCCGAGCCGCTCGCCGTTCTTGCGCGCGGTCATCATGATCCCGTAGCCGTGGAGATCGCCGGTGGTGAGGGCGATCAGGATCTGAAGGTGCGAGGCGGGCAAGGCCATGCCCCGACTATATCGTGATCGGATACAGACGACTCAGCATTCGCCCAGCACCTCGTGCAGCGCATGCCAGGCCTGGCGCACGATGCCAGGATTGGTGTCCCAGTAGTAGGGCAGGGCGCACACGGTCTGGACGACCACCCATCCGCGCCCGCGCAGGCGGGCGGCGTCGTCCGCCTCGAGGTTCTCCAGGAACTGGGCCCGGCTCGTGCCGTCGAACATGTTCCAGGCGGGCTGCAGGTCGCAGGCCGGATCGCCGACGTTCGGCCCGCCGAAGTCGATCACCGCTGACAACCTGCCGTGGAGCACGAGCAGATTGCCCGGCAGCAGGTCGCCGTGCACCCACACCCCCTCGCCCGGCCAGATGGGCGCCTCCAGGGATTCCTGCCAGCAGCGCAGGGCCGCCTCACCGTCGATCCGCTCGCCCAGGTCGGTGATGGCGTCGCGGACGACGTCGTCCAGTTCAGCCAGTGGTGCTCCGCGGGTGCGTGGGACCCGTGGATGCGCGCCGTCGGTGTCGACCTGGCGCAAGGCTCGGATGAAGCCGGCCAGATCCGCTGCGGCCCGGTCAGGGCGCTCGATCGCGGTGTGGGCGTTGGCTCCGGGGAGCCAGGTGCAGACCGACCAGATGAAGGGGTAGCCCGCACCGGGTCGGCCCAGCGCCACCGGTTCCGGCACGGCGATGGGCAGGCGGCCGGCCAGCCGGGGAAGCCACAGCGCCTCTCGTTCGGCCTGCTGCGTGGCCCAGCCGATCCGCGGCAAGCGGGCCACGAGCCGATCGCCGAGGCGGTAGATGTCGTGGTCGGTGCCGAACGACTCGACCGGTGCGATCGGCAGGTCTGCCCAGTGGGGGAACTGGCCGGCCAGCAGCGTGCGCAGCAGCGCGACGTCGGTGGCGATCTCGTCGGGGTGCATCCGGGCGCGCATCGCCGCATGCTCCCGTCTCCACCGTCCGCCGGGCAACGGAGTTGTTCTCAGAGCGGTCCTTCGGTGGGTTGTGGCGACGTGGTACACGCAGACGGTGCCGAACCCTCCACAACTACCTGGGTCGGCGGGGAAGGATGGAGCCATGGACCTGCCGCTGCACGAGAACGACCTGCACGCGGAGGCGATCATCGAGCCGTCGCGGCTGTTCGCCGAGAACGGGGCGCCGCGCACTGCGGTGATGTGCTTCTTCGGCGAGGTGGTGCGTGCCGCGCAGGGCGAGCCGCACGCCGTGCTGAAGACCTCCCCGGGCGGCTGGCCGCTGTTCACCACCGAGCGCGCGGGGCAGCGGATCGGCTACTTCTACCCGGGGCTGGGCGCTCCGGCGGTGGTCAACTGCCTGGAGGAGGTGATCGCCATGGGCTGCCGCGACATCGTCGCGGTGGGCGCCGGCGGGGCGCTCGTGCCCGAACTGGCGATGGGCGACGCGATCGTCGTCGACAGCGCCGTGCGCGATGAGGGCACCTCCTTCCACTACCTGCCGCCCGCCCGCACCGTGGACGCCGACCCCGTCGCCACGTCGGCGGTTGAACAGGCTCTCGCCGAGGCCGGCACCCCGTTCGTGCGCGGGCGCAGTTGGACCACGGACGCCTTCTTCCGGGAGACCCTGTCCCGGTTGCAGCGGCGGGTGGCCGAGGGCTGCCTGACGGTGGAGATGGAGGCGGCCGCCCTGTTCGCCGTCGGCCGCTACCGGGGCGTGCGGGTCGCCCTGCTCCTCTACGCCGGCGACAGCCTGGCCGGCGAGACCTGGGAGCACCGCCGCTGGATGGGCGCCACCGACGTCCGCGCCCGGTTCTTCACCCACGCCCTGGACGCCGCCGCCCGCCTGCAGGGCGCGCCCTAGCGGGAGGGCGTGCCCGAGCGCAGCAGGTTCCCGCGCGCCGTCGGCCAGGGAGTGACCCCGGCCTTGGAGCCGGGCACCGTGTAGACGTCGAGGCCGTGGTCGATCGAGGTGGTCACGATCTCCAGCGTGCCGTTGCCGTCGAGGTCGGCGACGGACGGCGCCGCCGCCACCCCGATCCCGTTGCCGTCGCCGGCCTGCTTGGGCAGGCGCAGATCGGCGATCTTCGCGCCCTTCGGGGACAGCACCACCAGCCGACCGCTGTTGGCCGCCAGCCCGTAGACGCCGAACACCAACTCGCTCACACCGTCCTTGTTGAGGTCGGCGGCGACGATCTCGGAGGCGAAGGTGCGTGCCTTGCCCGGCGCGTATCCCCAGCGCCACAACCGTTTCCCGGTCGAGCCGATCGCGTAGACGTAGCCGTCGTTGCCCGGGAAGACGATCTCCGGCTTCCGGTCTCCGGTGAGGTCGACCAGGGTCGGCGCGGGGATCCCGCTCGGCGGGTACCAGTCGCCGTCGCCGCGGACGATGGGCTTGCCGGTCACTGGCAGGGTCTCGAACCCCTTGTGCCGCCGGCCCGAGCGCACGCCCTTGCCCTGGGCGCCGTCCAGCACCATGACGGCGTGTGCTTGCGTCTCGTAGGGCTCCTTCTTCTCCACGTTCGGGATGCCGATCACCTCGGCCGTGCCGTCGCCGTCCAGGTCGCCGACGGACGGCGGGGAGGCGGTCCACTGCAGCCACGGCGTGGTCGCCACGTTGGGCCAGTCGCCCGACTGCGCGTGCATGTGCCGGTCCTCGACGGTGGGGGAGAGCCAGCGGATGAACTGCCCCCAGCCCAGGCGCCTGCCGCTGAACGAGGTCTGCCGGTTGGTGTACCAGCTCGAGGCGAGCACCGAGGTGCCGTCGTGGTTGAACAGGTTGATCTGGTGGTTGTCGTAGGTGACGACGATCTCGAGCTGCTTGTCGTCGTCCAGCTGACCGATGCCCACGTTCAGCCCGTAGGCGCCGTAACCGTGGTTGCCGTACCCGTTGAAGTCGGCGTCGTTCCCGGAGCCGCGCAGCGTGTTGTACCGCGGCCAGGCCGGCGTGTGCCCGCCGGTCGGCTGGTAGAGACGGCCGTTCGCGGAGAACACGAAGACCTGGGCGCCGGTGCTCGAGGTGTTGGTGGTGGTGGCCACCACCTCGATCGTGCCGTTGCCGTCGAGATCGGCCGCGGCCAGGCCGCGCACCTCCGGGCTCTGCCCGCCGCTGGTCACCGACGCCGGCCAGCCCTTCTTGACCACCAGTCTCCCGCCGCGCCATTCGTAGGCACCGACCGTGCCGCTGCCGCCGACCACGATCTCCCGCACGCCGTCCTTGTCGAGATCGGCGACCACGGACGGCGCGTACACCCGGCCCTTGGTCGCGGTGCCGGTGGCCAGCCGCTTGCCGGCGGCCGAGTAGACGTAGGTGGAGTAGAGCGGGGCGACGATCTCGAGCTTCTTGTCCCCGTTCAGGTCGACCAGGGCCGGGGAGGAGAACCAGCCGGTCTGGCCGGGGTCGATCCGGCGCACGTACACCGGCGCCTTCACCGCGGCCACAGGGGCTCCAGGGGTGGCCGGGGCCGCCACCGAGGTGCCCGGGGCGGCCCCCACCGGGGCAGCGCCGATGGCTTGGGGACGGGCCGACAC
>JBAPWU010000006.1:0-13391 GCA_049283855.1 Kineosporiaceae bacterium | reverse complement strand
TCCGACCACCACAGCCTGCCCGGCCTACCCGGGATCGGTCGGCGGCGCCGAGTCGGCCCGATCGTCGCCGGGGTGGCCGGCGTGCTGGCCCTCGTGCTCGGGGTCGGGTACTACGTCGGCCGGCCCTCGTCCTCGTCCGTCGCCGGTGCACCGTCGGCGGGCGCCCCGGCCGCGCCCCGCGGCTCGAGCGGGCCGAGGGCCGTCGCACCGTCGGTGGACGGCGTCTCCTGCGCCCCGGTCGAGCCCCAGACCGTTGCCGCGCAGCCCGATCCCGCCCGGGTGAGCGCCGGGGGTCTGAGCTACCCGATGCCACCCGATCCCTGGCCGGCGCCGGTGACCTCCGACTTCATGATGCCGCTCATCGCGTCGGGGGCGGTCCAGATGGTGCGGGTCGCCGAGTTCAGGACGGACGGGTGGGCGGCCGGGCTGATGGTGGCCGAGCTGCGCAAGGATCCGGCGTTCACCTCGGTCGAACAGGCGGCGAAGGTGACGGCCGGATGCCTGGCGGCCACCCAGTACACGGTCGCCTCGATGGGGCGCACGGACAGGCTCAGCCGGGCGACCACGATCGGCGGCCGCCCGGCCTGGGTGATCGAGGCCGACCTCTCGTTGAAGGATCCCGGGCTGACGATCACCAAGGAGCTGATGCTGCTGACCGTGGTCGAGACCACGGCAGGCGCCTACGCGATGTTCTGGGCGTCGATCCCTGACGTCGACCCCGACTACACCAGCGTCGCGCGTGCCTGTCAGAAGGGCCTGCGAGTGGGCCCGACCGCCGTGACCGCGGGCTAGAGACAACGGGGTAGAGACAACGGGATAGAGACAAAAGGGCAGGTCAGGGGCTAAGGTCCCGTCAGCATGTGTGCTGCACCACCGGGGGTCCCACCACTCGGAGCACCTGACCCATCGTCGCGTCCGAGGAGGGTCTGCCATGACCGACCTGCTCAGCAGCACTCCGACGGACGCGCTGCGCGCCCGGCTGAACGGGATCCGGGCCACCTTCCACGTCGCGAGGGACCCGGATGTGGCCAAGGGGCTCGGCCTGCTGATCGAGGTCGCCCGGGCCATCGGCAAGACCCTCTAGGCGCCCCGTGCACGAGCTGTCGATGGCCGAGTCGATCGTGCGCACCGTGCAGGGCGCGGTGCCCGGTCGCACCGTCGTGTCGGTCCAGGTGCGCGTCGGCACGCTGTCCGGCGTCGTCGGCGGGGCGCTGGGTTTCGCCTGGGACATCGCCACCGCCGGGACGGCGCTGGCCGGCTCCCGGCTGGACCTCACCGAGGTGCCGGTCCGGACGGCGTGCAGCGCCTGCGGCGAGGAGGCCGACCTGCCCGAGCCGCTCCCGGTGCGCTGCCCCGGCTGCGGAGGGCGCGACGTCGACGTCGTGGGTGGCCGCGACCTCGAGCTGGCCAGCGTGGAGGTCGAGGACGAGGTGCCTGCGGTGGGCGCGCGATGAGCATCGTCGAGCTGCGCACCGCCGTCCTGGCCAAGAACGACGGCCTCGCCGCGGCGCTGCGCGCCGACCTGCGCGCCGCCGGCACGGTCGCGGTCAACCTCCTGTCGAGCCCGGGCAGCGGCAAGACCGCCCTGCTGGAGCTGCTGCTGACCCGGTGCGTCGACCGCGGGATCGCGGTGGCCGCCCTGACCGGGGACCTGGCCACCGAGAACGACGCCAAGCGCCTGGCCCGATCCGGTGCCCCGGTGCGTCAGGTGGTCACCGACGGGCTGTGCCACCTCGAGGCGGACCTGGTGCGCGACCACCTCGACGGCTGGCTGCCGGCGGGCACCCGGCTGCTGCTGGTGGAGAACGTCGGCAACCTGGTCTGCCCGGCGTCCTACGACCTGGGTGAGTCGCTGCGGATCGTGCTGGCCAGCGTCACCGAGGGCGAGGACAAGCCGGTCAAGTACCCCACCGCCTACCGGTGGGCCGACCTGCTGGTGCTGACCAAGATCGACCTGATCGGTCCGTGCGGCTTCGACGAGGCCGCCTTCGCCGACGCGGTCCGCGACGTCAACCCCGGCCTTGCGACGGTCCGCACCAGCGCCCGCACCGGCGAGGGTGTGCCGGAGCTGCTGGAACGGCTGCTCGCCCTGACCGTCCGCACCACTGCGACCGACCCACCCCCCAGGAGGAACTGATGGCCACACTGCTCTGGCTCGAAGGCGGGGCCTGCAGCGGCAACACGATGTCGTTCCTCAACGCCGAGGAGCCGACCGCGGTCGACCTGGTCACCGATTTCGGGATCGAGGTGATCTGGCATCCCTCGCTCGGCATGGAGCTGGGTGAGGCGGTGCAGCAGATCCTGCGCGAGTGCGCCTCGGGGGAGCGCCAGGTCGACATCTTCGTCTACGAGGGGTCGGTCCTGACCGGTCCGGCGGGCTCGGGCCGCTACGACATGTTCGCCGAGCGCCCGATGCAGGAATGGGTGGCCGAGATCGCCCCCCGGGCCGGGGTCGTGGTGGCGGTCGGCGACTGCTCCGCCTGGGGCGGCATCCCGGCGACCCCGCCGAACCCGACCGACGCGATCGGCCTGCAGTACCTCAAGGGGGAGCGGGGCGGCTTCCTGGGCAAGGACTTCACCTCCACCATGGGACTGCCGGTGGTGAACATCCCCGGCTGTCCGGCTCACCCGGACTGGATCACGCAGATCGTGGTCGCCCTGGCCGCCGGCCGGGTCGGCGACATCACCCTGGACGACCTGCAGCGCCCCAGGACCTTCTTCTCCTCCTTCACCCAGACCGGGTGCACCCGGGTGCAGTTCTTCGAGTACAAGCAGTCCACGATGGACTTCGGCCAGGGCACCCGCACCGGGTGCCTGTTCTACGAGTTCGGCTGCCGCGGCCCGATGACGCACTCGCCGTGCAACCGGATCCTGTGGAACCGGCAGTCCTCCAAGACCCGGGCCGGGCACCCCTGCACCGGGTGCACCGAACCGGGGTACCCGCACGGGGACCTGATGCCCGGCACCATCTTCAAGACCGCCAAGGTCTCCGGCACCGTGCCCCGCGAGGTGCCCACCGGCACCGATCACCTGACCTACATGGCCCACGCCGCCGCGGCCCGGATCGCCGCCCCGCAGTGGTCCAAGGAAGACATGTTCGTCGTCTGACCCGCCCGCCCCCGGCCAACGGACCCCACAGGAGCAGCCCGTGACCAGCACGATGGATCTGCGCGTCAGCCCGCTCGGGCGGGTCGAGGGCGACCTCGACGTCCGGGTCACCCTCACGGACGGCGTCGTGACCGACGCGTGGACGACGGCCGGCATGTTCCGCGGCTTCGAGATGATCCTCAAGGGCAAGGACCCGCAGGCGGGGCTGATCGTCACGCCGCGGATCTGAGGGATCTGCGGCGGCAGCCACCTCTACAAGGCCGTCTACGCCCTGGACACCGCGTGGCGGACCCACGTGCCCGAGAACGGCACCCGGGTGCGCAACATCGCCCAGGCCTGCGAGACGCTGCAGAGCATCCCGCGGTGGTTCTACGCCATCTTCGCGATCGACCTGACCAACAAGCGCTACGCGAAGACGCCGTCCTACGCCGGGGCGGTACGCCGGTTCGCGCCGTTCGTGGGCACGGCCTACGAGAAGGGCGTGACCCTGTCCAACAAGCCGGTCGAGATCTACGCGATCCTCGGCGGGCAGTGGCCGCACTCCTCGTTCATGATCCCCGGCGGGGTGATGAGCGCCCCCACGCTCTCCGACGTCACCCGGTCGATCGCGATCCTGGACTACTGGAAGAAGGAGTGGCTGGAGAAGGAGTGGCTCGGCTGTTCGGTCGAGCGCTGGATGGAGAACAAGACCTGGCAGGACGTGCTGGACTGGGTGGAGGAGAACGAGTCCCAGCGCAACTCCGACTGCGGCTTCTTCATCCGGTACGCGCTCGAGGTCGGGCTGGACACCTACGGGCAGGGCTGGGGCAACTACCTGTCCACCGGCACGTATTTCGCCCCGGAGCTCTACACCGACCCGACCATCGAGGGCCGGAACGCCGCGCTGATCTCCCGCGGGTCCGTCTACGCCAACGGTGAGTTCTCCGCCTTCGACCAGGCCCGCGTCACCGAGGACCACACCCACTCCTTCTACCGCGGGACCGGCTCGCACCACCCCTTCGACGGGGTGACCGACCCGATCGACCCGCTCGTGGGCGAGAAGCAGGACAAGTACTCCTGGGCCAAGTCCCCGCGCTACGACGTGCCCGGGCACGGGTTCCTGCCGTTGGAGGCGGGGCCGCTGTCGCGGCAGGTGGTGGCCGGTGAGGCGGCGAGCGCCGGTCACCAGGACCACGACCCGTTGTTCCTGGACGCGATCCGGACCGTGGGGCCGAGCGTGCTGGTGCGGGTGATGGCGCGGATGCACGAGGCCACCAAGTACTACACCTGGGTCAAGACGTGGCTGGACGAGCTCGACCTGCACGAGCGGTTCTACGCCAAGCCGATCGAACACGCCTCGGGCAAGGGCTTCGGCTCCACCGAGGCTGCGCGCGGTGCGCTGTCCGACTGGATCGTGCTCGACAACGGCAAGATCGAGAACTACCAGGTGGTGACCCCCACCGCGTGGAACGTCGGCCCGCGGGACGGCAGCCAGACCCTCGGCCCGATCGAGAAGGCCTTCATCGGCACCTCGGTGCAGGACACCGTGGATCCGGTCGAGCTCGGTCACGTGGCCCGCTCGTTCGACTCCTGCCTGGTCTGCACCGTGCACACCTACGACGGAAAGACCGGCAAGCAGCTGTCGAGGTTCGTCCTGGGCGGCATGTGAGCGAGGCCCCGGTCTCCTCCACGACGCCGCCGGAGTCGCTCGAGTCGCCGGAGCCGCCGTCGCCCCCGGTCGTCCCGATCCTGGTGATCGGGTGCGGCAACCTGCTGCGCGGTGACGACGCCGTCGGCCCGACCCTGGTCCGCGAGCTGTGGGACCGGGGCGTGCCGGACGACGTCGAGCTGGTCGACGGCGGCACCGCGGGCATGGACGTGGCGTTCAAGATGCGCGGACGCCGCAAGGTGGTGATCGTGGACGCCGCCAGCACCGGGGTGCAGCCGGGCACCGTGTACCGGGTGCCCGGCGAGGAGCTGGAGGATCTGCCGCCGGTGACTGGGCTGCACCAGCACGCGTTCCGCTGGGACCACGCCCTGGCCGTGGGCCGTTGGCTGCTCAAGGACGCCTATCCTCCCGAGGTGGTGGTGTACCTGGTCGAGGCCGCCTCGACTGAGCCGGGCGCCGAGCTGAGTGCGCCGGTGCGTGCCGGGATGGAGCGGGCCGTGGAGCTCGTGCTGGCCGACGTGGCCGGGTGAACTCTCCGATTGGCTCGATAAGGTAGCCGGCTTGGACCTGCCCGACGGCAGGCCCTGGCAGGCCACCTGGGAAGGTCCGCACCAGGCAGTCCACCGGCGAGGCGACCCGTGGCCACCGCCTGACCATCCCGCCCGAGCAAGGCCCGACCGGAGAACCGACAGTGGGAAGACCGGGCAGACCGGTAGCTGGTAGCTGGATCGTGCCCGGAGCCGTGGATCGGGGGAGTCCCACCGAACTCAAGATCAAGAAACACCCGAGGTGGATCACGAAATCTCATTCGGTGGATCCGGGCTCAGCCTGATAGGAAAGCCTCACTTGGGGCGGCGTGTTCGATGGCGACGAGCCGCTCGCGTCTGCCAACCGTCCTCCACGCGAGGGTGCCAGTGCTCGCTGAGAACTCGATCAACACTCTCCGGGACGTCCCGAGCGGCGACGCCATACCTTACGTCCGTATCGGCGTCCCCGGCAAGATGCTCCAGAACGTCTGTTGGCAGCTCTGCCTTACCGAAACTGACCAGGGCAAAACGTACGTCGCTTGACGGGTCACTGGCCAGAGCCCGCAGCTGATCAGCACTGATTATTGGGTTGGTGGCCGCCATTGCGCGGACCTTGCTCGACGGGTCCCGCAACAACAGTGCCAACACACCTGGCTGGGTCGTGTGCGACGCAAGGTCCCCACGCACAGTCTTGTCGGGATCTTGTCTCAAGACCTCAGCGGCGGACGGCGCAAGGTCTGGAAGTGCCGTGAGGTTCGCCTTGGCCGACCTATCTTTTGATTTTGCGATAGCCAATTGCGTCGATTCACCGGCGTTGCGGTGGGTCTGGACGGCTAGGCGCACGCGGGCGTGTCGACTTTCGAGCAAGACAGCAAGACCATCTTCGTTGAGGTTTTCGTTCTTGAGTAGAGCGAGCTGTACTGCTTGGGAGCTGTCGCCCGCGAGAAGAAGCATGATATCAGCAGGGCATCGAGGATTGGCGGCAATCGTTGACCGCACTGCTATGGAAGGATGCCGTGCGTAGTCGGCCAACAGTTGACGTTCAGCGCGCTGGTCCCGTAAGGCCGCGACAATGTCGCGCACTTTTCTCATGCTCTCTCCGAAATCTGATCAGACCAAGCGGTCTAACCTTCAATTCGACTCGTTCACTTGCAGGCGGGGTTTCCCGGAGGACAACGCCTGTAGCGAAGGACGTATTGGTAGATGAGATTATACTCGTAGGTACGGGCGATGAAGTAGCTCCTAATGACGGGGCTTACCCAGCGCCAGTCGCAATAACTACCCATCATTTTTCTACAACTTGACAGTTGTCGATCCGGCCGCTCACCACCAGAAAACGTAATCCCATACTTCCAGGTGAGCATCCGAGCGGTGAATAGTGAACGGTAGCGAATCTCGTAGACACGATAGTCTCGGTTGATCATGTACCGGGTGGCCTGCGGCTTTGGGATGTCGCGAACAGATGCTGAAACGGTCAAGTCCTTCTTCGGCCCGCCGGACGCCCATGCTGCGAGACCGCCAAGCAGGCTTCCGCCGACTGCGACACCAACCGCAGCGCCACCGCCGCCGCCTCCCGGACTGGGTAACAGTAATCCGGAAGTGTCGCTTTCGTTCACGGGGTCATTGGGATAGGTGTAGGCGTTCTCGTTGCCTCCGTAGATGGGGTCGGCGGAGAGGAAGCGTCCGAGGGCGGGGGCGTAGAGGCGTGCGCCCATGAGCATGGTGCCGGCGAGGGCTTCGTTGGAGCGTTGGGCGGCGCCGTGCCAGCCGTAGCGGGATTGCTCGCCGTACAGGCCGGTGATGCCGTATTCGTCGGTGACGAGGCCGGCCCCGTCGGGGTTGTTGCCGGTGGGGTCGGGGCTGGACGTGATATCGATGTGGCCGTGCAGGGTGATGATCTGGTAGGTGTCGGTGGTGGTGGCGGCGGTGACGTTGTGTTCGATCACGGGTTGCCCGGCGATGTCGGCGATGTAGCGGGTGGTTTCGTCGGTGCCGGACCAGCCGCCGGCGATCCAGGCGGGGTTGTCGCTGCCGTCGTCGTAGTGGTTGGTGCGGGTGGGACCGGCGGCTTCTGTGGCGACGCGGCGCCGTCCGGCGGGGTCGAGGGTCCAGGAGTCGATCCACCAGGTGGTGTTCTGGGTCTGGCCCTGGACGGCGTCGGTGACGTAGAAGGTGTTCGCCAGGACCCCGAAGGTGCCCCAGCCGCCATTGCCGACCGGTTGGGCCATCGGCTCGGGTATGGCAATGATCCTGCCCCAGGCGTCGTAGCTGGGTGCGACGGCGCTGCTGCCGGTGGTGGTGGAGGTGAGCAGCCGGTCGGCGTTGTCGTAGGTGTTGGTGGTCGTTGTCGTGGCGGTCGGGGTGCCGCCGCAGGTGGGGGCACCGGCGGCGCGGGTCTTGGTGAGCCGGTTGCCGTTGCTGTCGAAGGTGTAGGTGTTGGTGTCGCAGGTTCCACCGGTCCAGTTGAAGGACGCGGTCTTGAGCCGACCGGTGGCTTCATAGCCGTAGGTCTTGCCGTAGACCCATTCCACGTCACTGGTCAGCACCTGGTCGTGGATGGAGCGGGTCAGCGTGCCGTGGTGCCATGTGGATCCGGTCCTGGTCAGGGTCAGGTCGATCGGGGTGCCGGTGGTGTCGGTCGAGGTGGCCTGGGTCAGGCCGTTGGGATAGGTCTGGCCCTCGATGGCGCCGTCGGGGTTGTAGGTGGCGGTGAAGGATCCCGTGACGGCGCTGTCGGTGGCCGTCGTGACCAGGCCGCGGCGTTCGGTGGCCGAGTTGTAGGTCAGGGCCCGGGTGCCGAGGACGCCGCCGCCGGGCTTGTTCCAGGTGGTTTGCCAGGGCCGGCCGGCGGTGTCGTAGCTCTGGCTGGTGACGGCGCCGTCGGCGTCCGTGCTGGAGGTGGCCCTGCCAAAGTCGTCGTAGCTGGTGGTGATGGTGCCGGCCATCCCTGCAGCGGGTATCGGGGTGGTGTCGGTGGCCACCGTGGTGGGCAGGCCGGATACCGGGTCGTAGCTGGTGACGATCGCTGGGACCGCGACCCCGACGGTGCCGGAAGTGTAGGTGCGCACGGGCCGAGCGCCGATCCCGCCGTTCTCGTAGGCAGTCGTGGTGGTGCGGGTCTGGGTGGCACCGCCGTCGTCGACGACGGTCTCGGTGACAGTGGTGGGCCGGAAGAGGTAGTCGTAGCTGTAACTGGTTGTGGGCAGTTTCGGTAGGCCGCTGGTGGTCGGGTCGGCACCGGCCTTGACCTGGCAGACCAGGCCGACGAAGGCCGGCTGGTAGCAGGCACCGGACCCGGTGTTGGTGTAGTAGCTGATGACGCGGGTGCCGGGGTTGCTGCTCGAGCCCGCCGCGGACGGTTGCCGCTCCTGGCGGATCTGGCCGGTGTCGGGATCAAGGACGGTCTCCCGGACGATGTTCGTGCCACTCGGGACCACGACTGTGGTCCGGGTCGGGCTGAGGAAGGTCCAGCCGGCCGTGTCGGTGCCGGATAGGGCGTACGCGTAGGTTGTGGTGCGGACGTCGGTCTCGTTGGTGACCGTCGCCGCGGTGGCCTGGGAGGCACCCACGGTGGTCTGGGTCGGTTGATGCAGTGGTCCGTTGACGGTGGGGTCGACGCCCGGTTCGGTGAGGGTGCCGTAGCTGGTGGCGGCGTGCTGCCGGGCGAAGGTGATGGCCCCGCCCGGCAGGGTGACCTTGTGGTAAGGCCCAAAGGAGTGGAGCTGGTCCAGGCCGTCGGCGGAGTACACCGCGGTGCTGTCCAGTGCCCGAGCAAGCGTGGCATTGGCGGTAGTGCCGGGCAGGTTCAACGCGGTCGCGGTTGCCGCTGTGTCGTAGACCGAACGGTCACGGTTGGCGGCCGACAGCGCGCGGATGGTGTTGCCGGTCGTGTCGTACTCGCTGGTAGCGATCCGCCAGCCACGCTGCCCGGTGCCGGAGAACCCGGCGGTGTTCACGACACGGCCCGCCGTGTCGATGGCCGCCACGTCGCCGTCGCGCAGGTTGGTCGCTGACACGGTGTCGTCGGGCCCGAACAGGGCGGTGGCGGTCACCGGGACATCGGACTGCCCCCAGGTGGCGGCAGTCGCCACCGACAGGTCGGGGTTGGCCTCACCGGTCCCGCCCGGGTTGCCGAAGGGGACGTCGTACCGGAGTGTCGCGGTCTCGGTGCCGCCGCCATTGGCGGCGTTGTGCGTCCGCGAGACCGTGTCGAGCTTGCCCGAGTACGGGTCGGTCCCGGTCCCGGTGGTGTAGCCGATGGCCCACGCGGCTTGCCCGGGTGGGGTGATCGTGGCGACCTTGCCTTGGTTGGGTCCGGCCGCCGTGGCGTAGCTGTAGGTGATCGGGCGCACGGGGGTGCCGCAGTCGATGCCGGTGGGTCGCGGGTCCCACGCCTGGGCCAGACGACCGTTGGCGTCGTAGGTGTAGCAGGCGAGGGCCGCGTACAGGACGCTGCCGGTGATGTTGTACATCATCGAGATCTTCGCCACCTTGGTGTTCGTGGCGTCGGTGTAGAAGAACTTGACCGCCCGACAGCCCTGGCCGAACGAGGCGTCGGTGCAGGTCTGTCCCGGCGGCAGCGGTGAGGTGAACCGCAGCGGGTTGCCGTTGCTGTGGTAGATGGCCGAACTGGTCAGGTTGGTGCCCGGCTGGGTGATGGAGGTGACCCGGAAGCTCCACGTGTTCGTCGGTGACGCCGTCCCGGTGCCGGTCGCGTAACCGAAGGTGGTCTTGTCGCCCTCGGTGTCGGCGAGGGTGAACACGGTCGAGGTGCCCGACCCGGACCTGGTCACCGTCCACCCGGTGGCGTCGGCGACCGCCTTGTAGCTGCCGTTGCCCTGCGCGGCGAACATCAACGCGGCGCCGCCGCTGTTCGCGGTGACGAACGAGCCGGCATCGGTCAGACTGGACCAGTTCGAACCCGCCGATTCCACCCCCAGCGAATACGTCCAGCCCGGCCCGAACGGCCCGACCGGCGCCGGGGCGAACGCCGTGAAGGTCCGCTGCACCGTCAGATCGGACCCGAACCCGGCAACGCTCGCATCGGTAGCGGTCACGGCGTAGTTGCCGGTCAGCAGCGACACCGTGCCCGGCCCGACCTGATGAGCCGCAGCACCGATCGTGCCTCGGTCCATGATCAGGGTCACCGTGTTCGTCGTGGCGGCGACCAGCGTCCCGGCCGCGGTGGTGAACGTGGCCTGGACGTTGACGACGTTGCTGGCCGGACCGAGCGTCTTGGCGGCGTTCCAGACCATGGTCGCCGGGGCGGACGCCTTTACCGCGTCCACCGTCGAGGTAACCGGCCAGGCGGTCACGGCTGTCCCGTTCACCGTGACATCAGCCGGCGGGATCGTCGTCCAGGTCGAGGCGGAGGTGGCCTTGTAGGCGAACGACACCCGCACCCCGGTCGTCGGTCCGGACGCCCCCAGGACCACCGAGGCCTCGGTGCGGTCACCGTCCTTCGGGGAGGTCACCGCGGTGCCGGCCCCGAACTCGTGCGTCGTCTCCGCCGAGACGTTCCCCGACCAGTCGACCGCCTGCACGTGCAGCACATTCGGACCCACCGGTGGGGTCAACGACACCGACGCCACCCGGGTCGACCCCGACGTGGCCGCGGACACCGTCGTCGGGCTCGCCGTGTTGAACCAGTACTTGAACGTGCCCGTATCCATCGACGGCGTCGAGAACGAGAACGTCCCCGCCGTCGGAGCGGCCGGGTTGTAACTGCCCGCCGGGTAGGCGGTCGAGGACACCGTCGGCGCGGCCGGCGCCGTCGTGTCGACCGAGAACGTCGTCCACGCCGTCACCGGGGAGGAGAACCCGGACGGGTCCACCGCCGTCATCTGGTACCGGTAGGTGTGCCCGTTGGTCAACGTCGGCAGCGCGCAGGAGGTGGCGGAGTTGGTCGGCACCTCCGAACAGTCCATCCCCGACGAGGAGGTCACCCAGGTGTTGCCGGCGGTGACGTCCTGCACCCACACATGCCCGTGCAGGGTCCCGCCGTCCGGGTCCGACACCGTCGCCGAGGCGTTGATCGTGGTCGAGGCCATCGCCCAGCCCTCCTGCGGCTGCAGCGCTGTCGGGATCGCCGGACGACGGTTGTAGGTGACGTAGAAGCTCGGGATGCCGCTGCCGGCATCCCCGGAGTAGAACTGCTTGTAGCCCAACGTGTCCGTCTCACTGGCCGCCAGCTCGACCGACAGATAGTTGTACGTCTGGTCGGCCCAGGCCTGCACGATCGGGGTGACGTCGACGTTCTTGTACGCCGCACCCGGGCAGGACGGCCCCGCCACCGCCGGGCTGAAGACCGTCGACGTGATCGGGGAGGTCGAGGTCCGGCCGAGCTTGTTCGACCAGATCATGCCCGAACCGAACATGCCGGTGTTCTTGTACGTCTGCACCGCCGTCACCGAGGTCGTGCTGCACGTCGCGGAGACGTTGTTGAACACCTGCAGGTAGGCGTTCAGGATCTGCGTCCCCGCCACCGTGGTGTACAGCGCCGTCGGCGCCCCCACATACGAGCGGTACACCGCGGCCGTGGTCTTGCCGATGTTCAACCGGGTCGCGTTGTACTGCGACGTCGAGGAGTTCGACGCCACGAACGTGTCCGAGGACTCCTGCCACGACACGAACGGGTCCACCGTCACCGGATACACCGTGCCCGGATCGTTCAAGAACGCCGGATCCGGGCGGAACGTCGCCCGCGCCCCCGGCGTCGTCCGCACGCCCGCCGGAGTCGAGGTGCGCACCTGCGCCGCCACCGACGCGCCGGGAACGTCGCGCCGCTCCCGCTCCAGCCCGGTCACTGGATCCTTCGAGGCATCGAACATCACCGCCGCCGACTGGCGGGCCACCACCGCGCCCTTGCTGTCGGTGAAGTCCGTGGACCCGTCCTTCCCCGCGGTCACGGTCAGGCCGTCGGCGGACAGCAGAAGACCCAAATCGGGTGCAGCGGAAGGTCTCTGCTTGAGCACCCACGAGGTCTCGAACCCGGTACCGGTCGCAGTCACCAGCAGGTCCACGCCGGGCGCGACGTCCGGGTACCGCGCGGTCGAGCCCTTGATCACCGGGGCCGGCAACACCCCCGACGGCAGCTGCGCGGTCACCGACCGTGTAGCCGCCTTCCCTGCCGGCACGTCCTTGCCCGACTCCACGGGCTTGCTCAGCGACGCCACGATCGCCGAGCCACCTCCAGAGAGCACCAGGCCGGACGAGACGGCCTTCGGTGCCAGCGAACCATCCGGCTGCGCGACCAGCGTCGTGTCGACATCGACGAAATACCCTTCCCGACCATGGCGGCCGGCGCGGGTGCGCTTCACCCACCGCGGGCCGGTGAACGACTGCACCGACACCGTGCCGTCCGGGTTCGCATACATCGCCGAGGTCTCCGTCCGCGCCCCCAAGATCTCCACCCGCTGCTTCGACGACACCGCCAACTGCATCGCCATCGGCTGATCCGGACGCGACAACCCGTCCGCAGGAGTACCGGAACTCGACGTCGGCGAGGGCGCTGCTGCGGCGCCTGCCGGCACCCCAGCCGACGATGACGCAGGTCCGCTCGGCGAACTCGGGGCAGCAGTCGAGGTGGGATCTGCAACCGGAACCGACGCGGCAGCGGCCATCTTGCGTAACTTCTGGGGCATTTCAGGCTGCACGCCCACGCCAACCACAAGCGCGGCAGCCAAGCCGGCGGTCACCCAGAGTAGGCCGGAACCGCCTCGACCACCGGGGTGGTGCGGCGGGCGCGCGTGACGCATCGGGGAGCGACCGGCAGCATGGGACGGCGACATGGCGACCTCACGAATCCCTCGACCGGACGCTTGGGGAGAACGCCCAGCACGACGACACGACAACGGGGGGAAACCCGTTGTGTCACAACCAGACAGGGGAGGGCCTGTCATCCGGCTCACTAGGCCGAGGGAGCCTGCGCGAACTGAACCAGCCGTGCGATCAGGCCACAAGAGCTTTAGGGAAGATTTATGGCTCTCCCGGCATGAGTGTGGGTTGGTGAGTGGGATGTGGGGGTGGGAACCGTTGCGGCCCAGGCTGGGGTGACACGCGGGGCGCCGGGATGGCAGGTGCGCACGGCTACCGCGTCTAGGTTCGGG
>JBAPWU010000005.1:0-6184 GCA_049283855.1 Kineosporiaceae bacterium | reverse complement strand
GAGTACGCCCCGGCCGCGCAGGCCGGCCACGACGCGGTCGGGGCCGAGCGCTACCGCCTGCACGCGCGGTTCTGGACCGGCTCGAACCTGGACCTGGAGGAGGCCTACGCCTGGGGCTGGGCGGAGTACGCCCGGCTGGGCGAGCAGATGCGCGCCGCGGCCGAACAGGTGCGACCGGGGGCGAGCCCGCGCGAGGCGATGACCTACCTCGACCAGCACGGGCCGGCGATCGAGGGGGTCGACGCCGTCCGGGCCCACCTGCAGGCCCTGATGGACGGCGCGATCGAGGCCCTGCAGGGGGTCCACTTCGACCTCGCCGAGCCGCTGCGCCGGGTCGAGGCGATGATCGCCCCGGCCGGCAGCGCGGCGGCGCCTTACTACACGCCTCCCTCGATGGACTTCTCCCGCCCGGGCCGCACCTGGCTGCCCACTCTGGGCCGGGACCGGTTCCCGACCTGGGACCTGGTCAGCACCTGGTACCACGAGGGCGTGCCGGGGCACCACCTGCAACTGGCGCAGTGGGTGCTGGTGGCGCCGCAGCTGACCCGGTACCAGTCGACGATCGGGTCGGTCAGCGCCAACCTCGAGGGGTGGGCGCTGTACGCCGAGCGCCTGATGGACGAACTGGGCTTCCTCACCGAACCGGGTGAGCGGCTGGGCTACCTCGACGCCCAGCAGATGCGCGCCGTGCGGGTGATCATCGACATCGGGATGCACCTGGGGCTCGAGATCCCGAGCGAGCAGGGCGGTGGCGTGCCGTTCCGGCCCGGCGAGCGCTGGACGCCCGCGCTGGCCCGGGAGTTCTTCGGGCTCAACAGCGGTCGGCCCGGCGACTTCCTGGACAGCGAGATCATCCGGTACCTCGGCATGCCCGGCCAGGCGATCGGCTACAAGCTGGGTGAGCGCGCCTGGCTCGCCGGGCGGGCCGCGGCACGCGCCCTGCACGAGGGCCGCGGCGAGGTCTTCGACGCCAAGGCCTGGCACATGGCGGCGCTGTCACAGGGCTCGCTGGGGCTGGACGACCTGACCGACGAACTGTCCCGGCTCTGAGCCGGTCGGTGGATCCGTGCGCGCCCTGCTGATCGAGCGGTTCGGCGAACCGGCGACCGTGCACGAGGTTCCCGAGCCGGTGTGCCCCGGCGACGGGGTGGTGGTGAAGGTCGAGGCGAGCGGGTTGTGTCGCAGTGACTGGCACGGCTGGGCGGGGCACGACCCGGACATCGTGCTTCCGCACGTACCGGGGCACGAGTTCGCCGGCCGGATCGCTGCGGTCGGTGCCCAGGTACGCGGCTGGTCGATCGGGCAGCGGGTCACGGCGCCGTTCGTCAACGCCTGCGGCGTGTGCGCCCAGTGCCTGGCCGGCGACCACCAGGTCTGCCTGGCGCAGACCCAGCCCGGTTTCACCCGGTGGGGTTCCTTCGCCGAGCGGGTGGTCGTCGACCGCGCCTGGGTGAACCTGGTGGCACTTCCGGACGACGTGGACGCGCTGTCCGCGGCGGCCCTCGGCTGCCGCTTCGCCACCGCCTACCGCGCCGTGATCGAGGTCGGCCGGCTGCGGGTGGGGGAGTGGGTCGCGGTCCACGGCTGTGGCGGGGTGGGCCTGTCCGCGGTGATGGTGGCCCGCGCGGCCGGTGCCCGGGTGGTCGCGCTGGACGTGGCGCCGTCCGCGCTCGACCTGGCTCGCCGGTTCGGCGCGGATGCCGTTCTCGCGGTGGGGGAATCGGATGATCCCCTGCAGGTCGGCGAGCGGGTCCGGGAGGTGAGCGGCGGCGGGGCCCTGGTGTCCCTGGACGCGCTCGGCAGCCCCGCGGCGGCGTCCGCCTCGATCGCCTCGCTGCGTCCCCGGGGCCGGCACGTGCAGGTCGGGCTGCTGCCGGCGGCCCGGGGCTGGCCGGCGTTGCCGATGCATCTGGTGATCGGTGGTGAGCTCGAGGTGCTCGGCAGCCACGGCATGTCACCGCGCTCCTATCCCGGGCTGCTCGAGCTGGTGGCGTCGGGTGCGTTGCGTCCCGGAGAGTTGGTGACCCGGCGGCTGACCCTGGAGCAGGCCGGTCCGGCCCTGGCCCGCATGCAGACATCCGGGATCAGCGTGGTGCTGCCCGGCGGATCGGACCCCGAGGAGGACCGGTGAACCTGGCCGACTACGACGCGCTCAGCTTCGACTGCTACGGAACCCTGATCGACTGGGAGGCAGGCCTTTCGGTGGTCCTGGAGCCCTGGGCGCGCGGGGCGGGGGCGAGTGTGGACGGCGAGGAGCTGCTCGCCCGGTTCGCCCGGCACGAGGCCCGGGCCGAGGAGGAGCATCCGCAGGTGCTGTATCCGGAGATCCTGGCCATGGCCCTGCGGGGGGTCGGGGAGGAGCTGGGCATCGCCGTGACCCCGGAGGATGAGCGGGCGCTCGCGTCGTCGGTGCCGGACTGGCCGGCCTTCGCCGACTCCCACGAGGCGCTGGTCGCCCTCGGCCGCGATCACCGATTGATCATCCTGTCCAACGTCGACCGGACCTCCTTCGCGGGCAGCAACGCCCGTCTGGGGGTCACCTTCGACGCCGTCCTGACCGCACAGGACATCGGTTCCTACAAGCCCTCGCCCCGCAACTTCGAGGCCCTGCTGTCCACCGTGGCCGGCCTGGGGGTGGCGCCGGGACGGCTGCTGCACGTGGCCCAGAGCCTGTTCCACGACCACGTGCCGGCCAAGCAGGCGGGCCTGCCAACGGTGTGGATCAACCGCAGGCACGGCCGGCCGGGCTGGGGCGCCACGCCCGTGGTGGATGCCGGGGTCAGCCCGGACCGCGAGTTCGCCTCGATGGCCGACTTCGCCGCGGCGATGGTCGCCGCGCGCTGACGGGAATCGGCGCTGACGGGAATCGGCGCTGACGGGAATCGGCGCTGGCGGGAATCGGCGCTGGCGGGAATCGGCGCTGGCGGGGGATTCGGCTCAGAGGTCGGCGTCGTCGAGAGGCGCTCGCCCGGACGCGAACTGGCGGACCTCGGCGTTCCCCAGCAGCCGGGCCCGGACCGGGTCGCTGGCCAGTCGCCTGGCCCACGGCGCGATCGGCAGCGGAGCGTTCGACCCGGCGATCACCACATTGCCGTAGCGCCGTCCGTGCAACTGGCCGGGCTCGGCGACCAGGGCGACGTGGGCGAACACCGAGATGGCGGTGGCGGCCTCGCGCCGTGCCATGGCGAGCAGTTCGCCGTCCGCGAGATTGGCCAGGTAGATCCCGCCGGGGCGCAGGAGCCGGGCCACGTCGGTGACGAACTGGCGGGTGGTCAGGTGCTCGGGGACGCTCGATCCGGTGAAGGCGTCGCGCACCACCAGGTCATAGCTCGCGTCGGGCTCGGCGGCGACGGAGGTACGCGCCTCGCCGACGCGCAGCCGCAGCGCGCGACTCGACCGCACCCCGAACGCCTGTTTGGTGAGTTCGAGCACGGCGGCGTCCACCTCCACCACGACCTGGCGGGCCCGCGGATGGGTGGCCTGCAGGCATCGGGCCAGGGTGCAGCCGCCGCCGCCCAGGTGCAGGATCTGCAGGTCCTCGTCCTCGCGGTCCATGCCGTCGATGGCTCCGGTCAGCCATCTCATGTACTCGAAGTCCAGACGGGTCGGGTCGTCCAGATCGACGTGGCTGGACTCCATCCCGTTCACAAAGAGGGTCCAGCCCCGACGGCCGTCGTCGTCGGGGACCAGGGCGGCCACCCCGGTGCTGACCGGGCGGGGACCGGCCACCGGCCGCGGCACCACACGACGCGCAGGCACGAAGTCATCCTGGCAGGTGAACGCCGATCGGTGGGGGCCTCCCCGTGGCAGGCCCCCACCGATCCGGCACGAGCACCCCATCCCCCAGGTACTCGGTGGGTAGATCCGCCAGGGCCTCCGATGGATACACCCGGACCTATAATGTGATGTGAGTCACACTGCGTTGGCCCGGAACACCGGCCGGGGTGGCCGCCGTTGAACGGGTGCGAACGGGTGGTGGCAGAACGTCACCACCGTGAAAGGGGCACCGATGGCAGCGACGATTCGTCGCATGGCCGCGCTGAAGGCGCTGGCACAGGTTCTACGAGGCACGCGGGCGCCGGGCGCCCCGAGCGTCAGGGAACGCTTGAGCGCGCTGCCGCGGATGCTGTCCCTCGGCCTGAGTGGCCGCTACCCCCATCTGGACAAGTCCAGGATCGCCCTGGCCGGGCTCGCCCTGCTGTACGTGGTCTCGCCGGTGGACCTGGTGCCGGAGGTCCTGCTGCCCCTGATCGGTCTCGGCGACGATGCCTTGGTCGCGGCCTGGCTGGCGGGGACCCTGCTCAGCGAGACCGAGACCTTCCTCGCCTGGGAGAAGGTGGCCGCCGATCCTGAGGTGAGGGTCGTGGTCGGAGAGGTCATCGAGTAGCGCCCTCGCTCGCAACGACCGGGTCGTCACGTCCCCAGGGCACCGGGATCCTCTCGTTGTCCACAGGGCGGCGGTCGTGCTCGGCGCCGATCCCGGGGTTCGGGGCACGGTGGTCCCATGCAGACGACCCTCGGCGCCGGACCGCCCGACCTCATCGCCTATGCCTTCTACCGGATGGGTTTTCGTCCGAGGGAGAGCCTGGTCCTGATCGGGATGAAGGGGGGCACCGGCGGCCGTCGCGGTGGCGGACACGGCGGCGGAGGCGGCCGGATGCTCTGCGGCATGGTGGCCCGGATCGATCTGCCTCCCCAGGCGTACCGACGGCAGGCCGTGGAGCAGACCGTGCGGACGGTGCGCGGCCACGGCCACAACGCGGTGGTCGCCCTGATCGTGTCGGACACTCCCCGGCCGGAACTGGCCGCGACCGTGCGCAGCGTGCTGCGCCGCGAAGCCGTGCTGCTGGTCGACCTGCTCGCGATCGGGGAGTCGACCTACCGGTCCTGCCTCTGCCGTGACGAGAGGTGTTGCCCGGCAGGGGGTTTCCCGCTCTCGGAGGTTGAGTCCAGCCAGGTGGCCGCGGAACTGGTGCTCAGTGGCCGCCGCCTCGGCACCGACGAAGCCTCGATCATCGCCGACGTGCTGCCCGACCCGAACGCCACCCTGCCCGACGCGCTGCTCGTGCCGGCGGCCGGTGCCTCGCACTCCCGGCGCGAGCGCCTGCGGCGGCTGGACCTGTGGCACGACCTCGTGGCTGCCCAGGGCGGCGACGTCCCGGCGGAGGTGTCCCCCGGCGACCTGGCCGAGGTGTGTCTGGGCCTGGAGGACGTGATCTTCCGCGACGCGGTCTTGGTCGCCCTGGCGGCACCGGCCGGGCCCGACGGCGTGTCGGCCGCACGGGCCATGGCGAGCGGGCGGGCCGAACAGGCGATGGAGGAGGTCGATCGCAGGGTTCCCGACGCCGAGGTGCTCGAGCGGGGACGGCGGGTGCTCAGCGCACTCGCGCGCAGCGCCCCGCCGGGTCGGCGTGCGGAGGTGCTGGCATTGATGTCCTGGGCCGCCTGGTGGCAGGGAGAGGGTGGGCGGGGGCGGTTGCTCGCCGAGCGCGCCCTGGCCGACCGGCCCGGGCATCGGCTCGCCGGTCTGGTCCTGCAGATGCTCGCCGCGTCACTGCCGCCGCCGTGGGTCGGTCGCCAGGACGGCGCGGGGGGCAGGGGTGGTCAGACGGTCGGGGTGACCGAATCGTGAGACGGAGTTCCGGTCCGGGGTGAGACGGCCCTACCCTCATGCCAGGTCATGAGCGCCAGCATCGAGCCCCGGCTTGCTGGCCGGCAACCCTCCAACCGCGGTGGGGTGCCCTGGGTGATGACCAGGTTGAACAGTCGCAACCGGCTGCACGGCAAGCGCGGGTCCGCAAAAACGGGCCCCGGAGTAGACAGGGAAACCTGATGCACACCTATGGGTCCGTCATGAGCCTCTGTCGCTGAACCCATCGCCGCCGGCGTTCGTCAATCCCATGGCGGAGCTGTGCCGCGGTATCCCGACCTGACCGTCCCTCCCCGAGGAGCAATTTCTAAAATGAGTACCCCCGAAACCGAAGATCTGAGCGCCAGCTGGTCGTTCGAGACCAAGCAGATCCATGCCGGGCAGACCCCGGATGCGGTCACGCATGCGCGTGCCCTGCCGATCTACCAGACCACGTCCTACACCTTCGACAACACCGAGCACGCCGCCGCGCTGTTCGGCCTGGCCGAGCCGGGCAACATCTACACCCGGATCATGAACCCGACCCAGGACACG
>JBAPWU010000004.1:0-6820 GCA_049283855.1 Kineosporiaceae bacterium | reverse complement strand
GAACCGGCCTCCGTCGGCCGCGGACATCCCCGCGAGCTCACCGCCGTCCGCGACCAGGGGGGTCAGCTCGGCGGTCGCCGCGCGGTGCGCGGTCGCGGTGTAGGCCTTGTCCCGGGCCAGGACCGGCCCGGCGATCTCGGCGCCGTCCATCCGCTCGAAGGCCACCAGGTGCCCGCCGGCGTCCACCACCGCGACCGAGACCAGCGCGGCGTCCTCCGCGGCGGCGGCGCGGGCGGAGGCCGTGATCCGTTGCGCCAGAGCGAGATCGACCTCGAACCGGCTCACCCTGCCCATGTGCCCGCCTGCCGTCGCAGCCGGGCGTGCAGCCCGTCCATGGCGACCACCCCGGGCAGGTGCGCCTTGGCCACCTTGCAGACGACGGTGTAGGCGGTGTCGACCACGTTGGCCACCGGCGTGAGCGCGGTCTGGGAGACGAACTGGTAGGCGTCGATCACGCTCATCCCGGTCAGCTCGGCCACCCAGAGGACCATCTGCTGGTGGGCGATCCGGAAGGCGTCCTCGAGCGGGCGGGAGGACCCGGTGGTGATCAGGTGGTCGTCACTCTCCAGCCGCGGCCAGGGGGTGGGCCGGGCGGGCAGCAGGTCGATCAGCACGGTGGTGTCCATCGCGCACTCGACGGCGACGCCGCAGGTCTCGCCCTCGCCCTGGCGGGCGTGGCCGTCGCCCAGGCTGAGCAGGGCGCCCTCGACGTTCACCCCGAGGTAGCAGGTCACCCCGGCACGCATCTCCGGGGTGTCCATGTTGCCGCCCCAGTCGCCCGGGGCCAGCGAGGAGCGCACCTCGCCGAGCGCCGGGGCCACCCCGACCGTGCCGTGCATCGGGTCGAGCGGCAGCGTGGCGGTGAACGGGGTGTCCGCGGCGACGTAGCGGACCACGGCGGCGGCGGTGTCGAGCTGGTAGATCCAGGTCCGCTCCAGCAGCGGACCGTGCAGCATCGCCGTGGTCGGGGTCGCGGTCAGCGCGCCGAAGAACGGCACGGTGCTGCTGACCCCCCAGCTCTCCCGCGGGGTGATCGAGACGAAGTGGACGGCGAGGGTGTCGCCCGGGCGGGCGCCCTCGACGTGGAAGGGCCCGGACTGGGGGTTGAGCATCCGGGGGTCGCAGACCTGGCTGGCCAGATCGGTGGTGGAGCGGACCCGGCCCCCGAAGCAGTCCATGGTCCAGGTGGACAGGAACTCGCCCGGTCGCACCGAGGCCACGGCGTCGACGCCGCCGAAGGTGTAGGTGAACGTGGCCGGGTCGGCGTCGGGATCGGGGTGCCAGCGGATCGTGCTGCTCATGCGTACCTCCGGGCCGGCGGAGAGCGGAAGCCCTGGTGGGGAGCCGCCCGGGAGGGCGGGCGGCGGTGGACTCCCCACCAGGGCCGACGGGGATTCCCTCAGTCGCGCTCGCGCGCCTCCTCGAGGGTGGTGCGTCCGATCAGCTGGAAGACCTCGGGCTTGGCCGAGCGCACGTACAGCGCGTAGCCGATCCCCAGGACGAGCAGGCCGACCACGTAGTACGGCATCAGGGTGAACACCTTGCTGCCGGCGGCCAGGCCGGCGGCGAAGTTGCGGTTCGACCAGAGCAGGTACAGCGCGTAGAGCATGCCCAGGGCGCCGATCGCCGGGGCGACCAGGGTGGTCAGCACGTTGCCCGGGTGGGTCTTCTTGACCCAGAAGTACCAGATCACCGCGACCGAGGTGATCGTCTGCACGATCAGCACCAGCGCCGTCCCGATCAGGGCGAGCAGGCCGTAGACGTTCACGTACGGCACGAGTTCCGGGGTGGAGACCGGGGTGCCGGCGGCGTCCGGAACGTTGACCTTGGTGAACAGCAGGAACAGCAGGCACAGGACCAGGGTGATCCCCGACTGCACGAACGAGGCGATGGCGGGGGAGCCATGGGTGACGTTGACCGCGCCGATGCTGTCGCGCATCCAGGGCCAGGCGCCCTCGCGGCCCATCGCGTAGAGGTAGCGCGCGGCGGCGTTGTGGAAGGCCATCGCGCAGGCGAAGGACCCGATCACGAGGAGCAGCTTGTAGAGGTTCATCATCGCGCCGCCGAGGTTGGCGTCGACCAGCCGGAGCCACAGGTCGACCGGGCTCGCCCCGGCGGAGACCTTGACCGACTCGGCGCGGCCGTTGCCGACCACGACCAGCCAGGACATCAGCGTGTAGAACGTGCCCAGCCCGACCACCGCGATCAGCGTGGCCCGCGGCACGTTGCGCTTGGGGTCGCGCGACTCCTCGCCGTACACAGCGGTGGTCTCGTAGCCGACCCAGGACCAGAAGGCGAAGAAGATGCCGATCGCCGCGGTCCCGGCGGCGACGCCGGTGCCGAAGGCGTTCGCGGACAGGTCCCCGAAGGCGTTGCCGGGCAGCACCGTCTCGCTGACCAGGTACCCGTCCGGTCCCCCCTTGAACAGCACCGACAGTCCGAGGGCGAGCAGCAGCACGACCTCGCAGACCAGGGTCACACTCAGCACGCTGGCCGCCAGCGTGATCGAGTAGAAGGTGAGCAGCGCGATCACCGCGATGCCGACGACGGCGATCAGCATCCAGTTCACGGTCAGCCCCATCGGGGCGAAGACGTACTGCGAGGCGAAGTAGGCGAAGCCGCCGATCAGGGACGCCTCGAAGATGACATAGGCGACCGCGGCCAGCATGCCGGTGACCATGCCCCAGACCTGGCCGAGGCCGTGCGAGGTGAAGCCGTAGAACGCGCCGGCCGTGGTGATGTGCCGGGCCATCGCGACGAAGCCGATGGTGAAGATGGTCAGCACGATGGTGGCGAACAGGTAGCCGGCGGAGACACCGAGGCCGTTGCCGTAGCCGACGGCGATCGGCACGTTGAAGCTCATCGCGGTGATCGGTGCGGCGTTGGCGACGGCCATGAACAGGACGCCGAGCAGGCCGACGGCGCCCACCTTGAGTCGGGTCGCGTCCTGGCCGATGGGGCGGTGATCTCCGGGAGACGGGTGGGGACCGTCACCGATGTGGCTGGTACTCATGCATCCGTCCTTGGGGCCGAGGACCCGTGCGATACAGGTCACATGCGCTGGAGTATGTACGTGACCGAGGTCACGTACAAGACCTTCGGTTCGATGGCTGGCGGCCCGGTTCCAGACCGCTATCCCCTTTTGGACTGCTGCTTGGTATGGTCCCCGACTGTGACCGGGACCACATCGTCGTCAGCCGCCAGCAGCGAGTCGGCGCACGACTACGGCCTGTTCTCCTTCGCCTCGAAGGAGGAGGTGCTGGAGAAGGCCAAGACCTACTGGAACCCCGGCAAGACCCAGTTCTGGATCGACTCGGGGATCCCGCTGGTGATCGACCGGCGCGAGGACTACTTCATCTACGACATGTCCGGCAAGCGCCTGATCGACGTGCACCTCAACGGCGGCACGTACAACCTCGGCCATCGCAACCCCGAGATCGTCCAGGCCGTGACCACGGCGATGCAGCACTTCGACATCGGCAATCACCACTTCCCGGCGCTGGCCCGCACCGCGCTCGCGGAGGCCCTGATCGCCTCGGCCCCGCCCGGGCTGACCAAGGTGATCTACGGCTCCGGTGGGGGTGAGGCGATCGACATCGCCCTCAAGACCGCGCGGCACACCACCCAGCGGCGCAAGATCGTCTCGATCGTGAAGGCCTACCACGGCCACACCGGCCTGGCCGTCGGCACCGGGGACGAGCGGTTCTCCGCCCTGTTCCTCTCCGATGCGCCCGAGGACTTCCCCCACGTGCCGTTCAACGACCTGGCCGCGATGGAGGCGGCCCTCGCCGGTCGCGACGTGGCGGCGGTGATCATGGAGACGATCCCCGCCACCTACGGCTTCCCGTTGCCCGAGCCCGGCTACCTGCGCGCGGTGAAGGCGCTGTGCGAGACCTACGGTGCGCTCTACATCGCCGACGAGGTGCAGACCGGGCTGATGCGCACCGGCGAGCTCTGGGCGATCACCAAGGAGGACATCGCGCCGGACATCATGGTGACCGGCAAAGGCATCTCCGGCGGGCTCTACCCGATCGCCTGCGTGCTGGTGAACGAGCGCTCGGCGGGCTGGCTGACCGAGGACGGCTTCGGCCACATCTCCACGTTCGGCGGCGCCGAGCTGGGCTGCATCGCCGCGCTGAAGGCCCTCGAGGTCTCCTCCCGGCCGGAGACCCGCTCGATGGTCCACTACATCGCCGACGTCATCGGCGACGGGTTGCGGCAGATCCAGGCGACGTATCCGGACTGGTTCGTCGGCATCCGCCAGAACGGGGTGATCTTCGGCCTCGAGTTCGACCACCCGCAGGGCGCCAAGTACGTGATGAGGCACCTCTACGACCACGGGGTCTGGGCGATCTTCTCCACCCTCGACCCCAGGGTGCTGCAGTACAAGCCGGGGATCCTGCTCGCCCCCGAGGTGGCCGAGGAACTGCTGGACCGCACCGAGATCGCCATCGGCAGGGCCCACCGCGAGGTGGGCGGCCGATGAGCACGATGCCGTTCGCGCAGATGCCCCTGGCCCCGGCCGGGGTGCCCCGGGGACTGGCCATGGTCCAGCGCGCCGAGTGGGCCTCCCGCGCGTTCGCGACCTACGACATCGCCGGGGTGCGCCGGATCGTCCGGGCAGCGGCCGAGGCCGGTGCCGCCCGGGCCCAGGACTTCGCCCGGATGGCGGTGCAGGAGACCGGGTTCGGAGTGGTGGAGCACAAGACGGTCAAGAACACCGCCTGCTCCACCGGCATCTGGGAGGCCTACCGCGACCACGACTACGTCAGCGCACGGATCGACGAGCAGGCCCGGATCGTGCGGGTGCCCCGCCCGGCCGGGGTGGTGCTCGCGCTGACCCCGTCGACCAACCCGGTGGCCACCACCTTCGTGAAGATCCTGCTCGCCCTGCTCACCCGCAATGCGATCATCCTGTGCCCGCATCCCTATGCCAAGGACGTCTGCACCGAGGCGGCGCGGGTGATGGCCGAGGCGGCCGTCGCCGCGGGCGCCCCCGACGGCTGCGTGCAGGCGGTGGCCGAGCCGTCCATCCCGCTGGTGAACGCGCTGATGACCAGCGAGCGGGTCTCGGTGATCCTGGCCACCGGCGGGTCGGCGATGGTGCGCTCGGCCTACTCGAGCGCCAACCCGGCCCTCGGCGTCGGCCCCGGCAACGTGCCGGTCCTGGTGGACTCCACCGCCGACCTGGCCCGCGCCGCGCGCCTGATCATGGCCAGCAAGGCCTTCGACAACGCGATCCTGTGCACCAACGAGAGCGTGCTGATCGCGGTCGAGGACGTCGCCGACCGCCTCGGCCAGCTCCTGGTGCGCGAGGGCGGCCACCTCGCCTCGCCCGCCGAGACCGCGGCCATCCGTTCGGTGATCTTCGACGGGGACCGGTTGCGCACCGAGTGGATCGGGCGCGACGCCACCGCGATCGCCGCCGCGGCCGGGGTGCGGGTGCCGGGGCGCACCAGGGTGCTGCTCACCCCGATCGAGGCGGTCGTGCCCGAGGAGCTGCTGGCCCACGAGAAGCTGCTGCCGGTGCTGGCCGTGGTGCGGGTGCCGACCGCCCAGCGCGGGATCGCGGCGGCCCGGGCCGTCCTGCGGATCACCGGCGAGGGCCACAGCGCGGCGATCCACAGCGAGGACCCGCACCTGGTGCTGTCCTACGCGGCGGCGCTGCGGGTGCTGCGGGTCAGCGTCAATGTGGGGAACTCCTTGGGCAGCGCGGGCTTCGAGACCAACCTCGACCCGACGATGACCATCGGCACCGGCTTCTTCGGGCGCTCGTCGCTGGCGGCCAACCTCGCGCCGTCCCACCTCGTGCACGACACCCAGGTGGCCTACAGCAGCGAGGCCGCGGCACCGATGCCCGGTTTCGCCGGGCTGCAGCCCTGGCACACGCCGTCCGGGCCGGTGCCGGCCTACCCGCTGGCCTCCAACCTGGCTCCCCGCGCCGACGGGCCGCCGGTCGGCTCCCCCCCGGCGCCCGGTGCCGGCGGCACCGACGAGCTGCGCGAGCACATCCGCCGCCTCGTGATCGAGGAACTCCGAGCCATGGTGAAGGGCTGAGCGACGTGGCGCAGATCAGATCCTTCATCTTCCTGGACCGGCTGCAGCCGCAGACGATGTGCTACCTCGGCACCTGGATCAAGGGCACCCTGCCCCGGGCGGACGTCGCCGCGCAGATCATCGAGGTCGCCCCCGGGCTCGACATCGAGCCGCTCACCGACGTCGCCCTGAAGAGCGCGGACGTCGGCGCCGGGATCCTGGTCGTGGAACGGCACTTCGGCTACCTGGAACTGCACGGGTCCACCTCGTCGGTACGGGCGGCCGCGGGCGCGGTGCTCGACCACCTCGGCGCCTCGGCGACCGAGGCGATGCGCCCGCAGATCCTGGCCTCGCGGATCGTCTCCAGGATCGACCGGCAGCACGCCTTCCTGATCAACCGGACCACGGTGGGCTCGATGGCCCTGGCCGGGGAGTCGATGTTCGTGCTGGAGATGCAGCCGGCCTCCTACGCGATCCTGGCCACCAACGAGGCGGAGAAGGCGGCCCGGATCAAGGTGGTCGACTACCGCATGATCGGGGCGACCGGCCGGGTCTACCTGACCGGGGTCGAGTCCGAGGTCAGGGCCGCCGCGGAGGCCGCCGAGCAGGCCCTGGCGGCGACATGAGCCAGGGCCCCCCCGAGGCGCTGCTGCGCGAGCTGGTCCGCGAGATCCTGCGTGAGGTGATCCGTGAGGAACTGGGCCAGGCCCTGATCGCGGCCCCGGCTCAGCCGGCGCCCGCAGGGTCGCCCCGAGCGCCGGCTCCGGCGTCCGGCGGGGTGCAC
>JBAPWU010000003.1:0-18263 GCA_049283855.1 Kineosporiaceae bacterium | reverse complement strand
GCCCGGGCTGCTGCCCGGGGGTCGCCCGGTCTCCGACCCGACCGCACGGGTGGACGTCGCGGCGGTGTGGGGGGTCGACTCCCTGCCCACGGGCCCCGGACGGGACACCGCGGGCATCCTGGCGGCCGCCGGTCGCGGCGATCTGGGTGCGCTGGTCGTCGGCGGGGTGGACCCTCGCGACCTGCCCGATCCGAGCGCGGCCCGCAAGGCCCTCGACGCGGTCGGCTTCCTGGTCAGCCTCGAGGTGCGCAGCAGTGAGGTGACCCAGCGGGCGGACGTCGTCCTGCCGGTGGCTCCGATCACCGAGAAGGCCGGCACCTTCGTCAACTGGGAGGGCCGCTGGCGCGACTTCCCGGTGGCCCTGACCTCGAGCGCCCTCTCCGACTTCCGGGTGCTGGACATGCTCGCCGGCTACCTCGACGTGGTGCTCGGCCTGCGCGGCGTCGAGCAGGCGCGCGGCGAGATCGCCCAGTTGGAGGCCTGGGACGGTCTGCATGCCCCGGGGCCGGTCAGCGCGGCGACCGACCCGGTTCGACCCGGCGTGGGGTCGGCCGCCCTGGCCACCTGGCCGCAGTTGCTCGACGCCGGCCGGCTGCAGGACGGCGAGGCCTACCTGGCCGGCACCGCGCACCGGGCCGTGGCGCGACTCTCGGCGGCGACGGCGGCCGAGATCGGGCTGGAGGACGGCGCCGACCTGACCGTGTCGACCGCGAGCGGGTGGGTCGTCGTGCCCGCCGTGGTCACCGAGATGCCGGACCGGGTGGTCTGGCTGCCCACCAACTCACCGGAGTGCACCGTGCGGGCCGACCTCGGCGTCGACGCGGGGGCCCTGGTCTCGATCCGGCCCGGGGCCGGTCCCTCGACCACCACTGCCGAGACGGGTGAGCAGGTATGACGTTCCTCGCGGCCAGCCTTGCCGCGGAGAATCCCTCCGCGGACTTCAGCCAGGACAACGGCTGGGTGATCGTCGGGAAGGCGGTGTTCATCTTCGTCTTCCTGGTGCTGCTCACCCTGCTCACCATCTGGGGCGAGCGCCGGGTGGTGGCCCGGATGCAGTCCCGCCCGGGGCCGAACCGGACCGGTCCGTTCGGGCTGATCCAGGGCCTGGCCGACGGGGTGAAGCTGGCGCTCAAGGAAGACATCATCCCGAGCTCGGTCGACAAGCTCGTCTTCGTCCTCGCCCCGATCATCTCCGCGGTCACCTGCTTCCTGGCCTTCGCGGTGATCCCGTTCGGTCCGGACGCCCGGATCCCGTTCACCGACATCGTCACCCCGCTCCAGCTGACAGATCTGCCGGTGGCGGTGCTGTACGTGCTGGCCGTGGCCGCGGTGGGGGTCTACGGCATCGTGCTGGCCGGCTGGTCGTCGGGCTCGACCTATCCGCTGCTCGGCGGGCTGCGGTCCTCGGCCCAGGTGATCTCCTACGAGATCGCGATGGGCATGGCGCTGATCAGCGTCTTCCTGTACGCCGGCTCGATGTCGACCTCGTCGATCGTCGCCGCGCAGGAGAACGGCTCGGTGGTCACGCTGGGCGGCCTCGACATCACCCTGCCGTCCTGGTATGCCTTCCAGCTGCCGGTGGCCTTCATCATCTACGTGATCGCCATGGTGGGGGAGACCAACCGGGCGCCGTTCGACCTGCCCGAGGCCGAGGGCGAGTTGGTCGGGGGCTTCCACACCGAGTACTCCTCGCTGAAGTTCGCCCTGTTCTTCCTCGCCGAGTACGTCAACCTGATCACCGTCTCGGCGGTGGCCACCACGCTGTTCCTCGGCGGCTGGCGCGCTCCCTGGCCGCTCTCGGCGATCGGCGGCGGGGTGCTCAACACCGGCTGGTGGCCGATGCTCTGGTTCGTCGGCAAGCTGCTCGGCTTCATCTTCTTCTTCATCTGGCTGCGCGGCACCCTGCCCCGCCTGCGCTACGACCAGTTCATGCGCTTCGGCTGGAAGATCCTCATCCCGGTCGCCCTGGTCTGGATCGTCACGGTCTCCTTCATCCGCACCCTGCGGGTGCAGGGTGCCGACCTGGGCTCGGGGCAGCGGGTGGCTCTGAGCCTCGGAGCGCTGGCCCTGGTCGGCGGGGTGCTCTGGGCCTACTCGGTGCACGCCGGCCGGGCCGAGAAGGTGGAGCGGGCGCGGCATCCCGTGCCGGAGGAGGAGGTCGACCCGTTCGCGGGCGGCCACCCGGTGCCGCCGCTGCCGGGCCAGCGGCTGATCCGCAGCGACGGCCGGCAGCCCGCGCTGGTCAGCAGCGACGACCAGGAGGTGCACGGTGGCTGACGCCAGGCCCGAGGACGAGATCGCCTCGCCGCAGGATCGCGGCGGGTGGCTGGCGTCCATCGCCGGATTCGGCGTCACGTTCAAGACCATGTTCACCAAGCCGGTCACCGAGTACTACCCCGAGGAGAAGGTGGCCACCCAGCCCCGCTTCCACGGCCGGCACCAGCTGAACCGGCACCCGGACGGCCTGGAGAAGTGCATCGGCTGCGAGTTGTGCGCTTGGGCCTGCCCGGCCGATGCCATCTACGTCGAGGGCGCCGACAACACCGAGGAGGAGCGGTTCTCCCCGGGTGAGCGCTACGGGCGCGTCTACCAGATCAACTACCTGCGTTGCATCCTCTGCGGGCTGTGCATCGAGGCCTGTCCGACCCGGGCGTTGACCATGACCAACGAGTACGAGTTGGCCGGGCCGAGCCGCGCCGGGCTGATCTACGAGAAGCACGATCTGCTCGGGCCGATGCTGGCGGGCATGGTCGAGGCGCCGCATCCGATGGTGCCGGGCAGCACCGATCGGGACTACTACCAGGGCAGGGTGACCGAGGCGGTGGCCGAGCAGAAGGACTGGGTGGCGGCGCGCCGCGGCGAGGACGAGGGGTTCGGCGCGGACGGCGGCGAACGGGCCGAGGTGACCCTGTGAGCGGCGGCGAGACCTTCCTGTTCTGGGTGCTCGCACCCACCATGGTGCTGGGGGCATCGGGGCTGCTGATTGCCAAGAAGGCGGTGCACGCCGCCCTGTGCATGGCCCTGGTGATGATCTCCCTCGGGATCGCCTACTTCGGGCTCGATGCGCCGTTCCTGGGCAGCGTGCAGGTGTTCGTCTACACCGGCGCGGTGATGATGCTCTTCCTGTTCGTGCTGATGCTGGTCGGGGTCGACTCCTCCGACTCCCTGGTGGAGACGATCAAGGGGCAGCGGGTGGCCGCGGCCCTGCTCGGCCTGGGCACGGCGGCGATCCTGGTCGGCACCCTCGGCGGGGTGACCATGGGCACCTCGAAGGGGCTGGCCGCGATCAACTCCGAGGGCAACATCGGCGCCATCGCCGACCGGATCTTCGGTGGCTACGTGTTCGCCTTCGAGGTCACCGGCGCGCTGCTGATCACCTCGGCGCTGGGCGCGATGATCCTTGCCCACCGGGAACGGCTGTTCCCGAAGCCGACCCAGCGCGAACTGTCCGAGCGGCGGATCCGGGACGGGGCGGTCAAGGCGCCGCTGCCCGCGCCGGGTGTCTTCGCCCGGCACAACGCGGTGGACATCCCGGCGCTGCTGCCGGACGGCACGCCGAGCGAACTGTCGGTCTCCCGCGTGCTCACCGCCCGCGGCCAGATGCGCTCCACGGACGAGCGGGCCGGTGAGGTCTCCGGCGTGCTCGCCGAGCTCGACGGCTCCTCCGATACCGGCGACGACGTGCGGAAGGATGACGACGCGTGAGCCAGGACTGGTGGCTGTACCTGTCAGCGGTGCTGTTCGCGATCGGAGCCGGGACGGTGCTGGTCCGCCGGAACGCGATCATCGTGTTCATGGGCGTCGAGCTGATGCTCAACGCGACCAACCTCGCGTTCGTCACCTTCGCCCGGATGCACGGCGACATCGGCGGCCAGGTGATCGCCCTGTTCGTCATGCTGGTCGCCGCGGCCGAGGTCGTGGTCGGCCTGGCGATCATCATGTCCATCTTCCGGACCCGCCGCTCGGCCTCGGTCGACGACGCGAACCTGCTGAAGTACTGAGAGGCGGATCGTGACTCACCTACTGGCCGAAGGCGGATCGCGCGCCGTGATCGGCGTGGCCAGCGGCGCCGTCCAGACCAATGCCTGGTTGCTGGTCGCGCTGCCGCTGCTCGGTGCCGCGGTCCTGCTGATCGGCGGACGCCGGACCAACGCCTGGGGGCACTGGTTCGCCGTCGCGGCGTCCTGGTCGGCCTTCGCCTACGGCGCGCTGCTCTTCCTGGACCTGCACTCGCTGGCTCCCGAGGAGCGGGCCCGCGGCCTGCACCTGTTCTCCTGGATCCCGGCCGGTGGGTTCGACCTGAAGGCCGGGTTGCTGCTCGACCCGCTGTCGGTCGCGTTCGTGCTCCTGGTGACCTTCGTCGGATCGCTGATCCACGTCTACTCCGTGGCCTACATGGAGCACGACGTCGACCGGCGACGGTTCTTCGCCTACCTCAACCTGTTCGTGGCGGCGATGCTGCTGCTGGTGCTCGCGGACTCCTACGCCCTGCTCTACGTCGGGTGGGAGGGCGTCGGCCTGGCCTCCTACCTGCTGATCGGGTTCTGGAACCACAACCCGGTCTATGCCACCGCGGCCAAGAAGGCCTTCGTGGTGAACCGGGTCGGCGACTTCGGCCTGTCCGTGGCCATCATGATCATGTTCGCCACCTTCGGCACGGTGACCTTCGCCGGGGTGCTGCCGCGCACCGGCCAGGCCTCCGAGAACGCCTTGACCTGGATCGGTCTGGCCCTGCTGCTGGGCGCCTGCGGCAAGTCGGCGCAGTTCCCGCTGCAGTCCTGGCTCGGCGATGCGATGGCCGGCCCGACCCCCGTGTCGGCGCTGATCCACGCGGCGACCATGGTCACCGCCGGCGTCTACCTGGTGGTGCGCAGCGGCCCGATCTACGAGGGTGCGCCCACGGCGCAGCTGGCCGTGGTGATCGTCGGTGCGGTCACGCTGCTCTTCGGGGCGGTCGTCGGGTGCGCCAAGGACGACATCAAGAAGGCGCTCGCCGCCTCGACCATGTCCCAGATCGGGTACATGATGCTCGCCGCCGGCCTGGGCCCGGTCGGCTACGTGTTCGCCATCCTGCACCTGCTCACGCACGGCTTCTTCAAGGCCGGCATGTTCCTGGGCGCCGGCTCGGTGATGCACGGCATGAACGACTCGGTCGACATGCGCCGGTACGGCAACCTGTCGGGCGCCATGACGATCACCTGGGCGACGTTCGGCCTGGGGTGGCTGGCGATCCTCGGGGTCCCGCCGTTCTCCGGGTTCTGGAGCAAGGACGCGATCATCGAGACCGCCTTCGCCACCGGCGAGGGCTGGCGGCCCTGGGTCTTCGGCGGCGCCGCGCTGATCGGTGCCGGGATCACCGCGTTCTACATGTCGCGGCTGTTCTTCATGACCTTCCAGGGCCACAGGCGCTGGCCCGCCGAGGCGCACCCGCACGAGTCCCCACGGCTGATGACCTACCCGATGATGGTCCTCGCCCTGGGCTCGGGCCTGCTCGGCGGGTTCCTGGTGCTGGGCGGGCGGTTCACCTCCTGGCTGGAACCGGTCACCGGTGGCGGCGAGGAGCACAGCCCGGTGATCGCCAAGTACCCCCTGATGGTGCTCACCCTGGCGCTGGTCGCGGGCGGGGTGTTCCTGGCCTGGCGCCAGTACTGGCAGGGGGAGGTGCCGCAGACCGCGCCCCGGGGCTCGCTGCTCACCCGGGCGGCCCGGCGCGACCTGTACCAGGACGACGTCAACGAGGCCGTGTTCATGCGACCCGGTCAGTACCTGACCAGGTTCCTGGTGTTCGCGGACACCAAGGGGGTGGACGGTGCCGTCGGCGGCCTGGCCGCCGGCGTCGGCGGGCTGGCCGGGCGCCTGCGGCGCTGGCAGAGCGGCCTGGTCCGTTCCTACGCGATGTCCATGCTGGCCGGTGTCGTCGTCCTCGTCCTCGGCGTGCTCGCCGTGCGGATCTGACGCCGTGATCACAGAGGGAACACAGAGGGAAGGTCTGACATGCCCTGGCTGACCATCATGGGTCTGCTCCCGCTGATCGGCGCCGTCGTCGTCTGGGCGCTGCCGAACGGAACCGACGCGATGGCCCGCGTGGTGGCGCTGGCAGCCTCCCTCGCCACGCTCGCCGTCGGGATCGGGATGGCGCTGCGCTTCGACGTCGCCAACGGGGGCCTCTACCAGTTCGCGGAGAACCACTCCTGGATCCCGCAGATCGGCGCGAGCTACGCCCTCGGGGTGGACGGGATCGCGCTGGTGATGGTGCTGCTGTCGGCCGTGCTGGTGCCGGTCTGCGTGCTCGCCGCGTGGAACGACTACCGGGGCAACGCCGCCCGCAACTTCTTCGCCCTGATCCTGGTGCTCGAGACCTTCATGATCGGCGTGTTCGCCGCGCGTGACGTGTTCCTGTTCTACGTCTTCTTCGAGGCGATGCTGATCCCGGTCTACTTCCTGATCGGGCAGTTCGGCGGCGCCCAGCGCCGCTACGCCGCCGTGAAGTTCCTGCTCTACAGCCTGCTCGGCGGCCTGGTGATGCTGGTCGCCGTGATCGCCCTCTACGCGCAGGGCAAGGGCGGTGACCAGGGCTTCCTGACCAGCACCCTGACCGGGATCACCTTCTCCGGTCCCGTCGCCGAGCGGCTGATGTTCCTCGGCTTCTTCTTCGCCTTCGCGGTCAAGGCCCCGATGTGGCCGGTGCACACCTGGTTGCCGGACGCCGCGGGCGAGGCCCCGCCGAGTGTCGCCGTCCTGCTGGTCGGGGTGCTCGACAAGGTGGGTACCTTCGGCATGCTCACCCTGTGCTTGCCGCTGTTCCCTGCCGCCAGCCGGTGGGCGGCCCCGGTGATCATGGTGCTGGCGGTGATCTCGGTGCTCTACGGCGCCCTGCTCGCCCTCGGCCAGAGCGACCTCAAACGCCTGATCGCCTACACCTCGATCTCGCACTTCGGGTTCATCGTGCTGGGGATCTTCGCGATGACCACCTACGGCCAGTCCGGCTCCGCGCTCTACATGGTCAACCACGGGTTCTCCACCGCGGCCCTGTTCCTGATCGCCGGGATGCTGATCACGCGCCGGAGCTCGTCCAGGATCGACGACTTCGGAGGGCTGCAGCGCAGCACGCCGCTGCTGGCCGGGGTGTTCCTGCTGGCCGGTCTGTCCAGCCTGGCGCTGCCGGGCCTGTCCAGCTTCATCAGCGAGTTCCTGGTGCTGGTGGGCACCTACCCGCGCTACCCGGCGATCGCCGTGATCGCCACCCTCGGCATCGTCCTGGCGGCGCTGTACATCCTGGTCACCTACCAACGGATGTTCACCGGGCCCGCCCAGGACTACGCCGCCGCCTGGCGTGACCTGGACAAGCGGGAGGCGTGGGTGGTCGCGCCGCTGGTCGCTGTGATCATCGCCCTGGGCTTCTTCCCCAAGCCGGTGCTCGACGCGGTGAACCCGGCGGTGGCCCGCACCATGCAGCAGGTTCAGGTGAGCGATCCGGAGCCAGCCGTACCGCCTGTCGCCGAAGGGACCCAGCCCTGATGTCCGCCCTCGCAGCAGCTATCGCCACGCCCTTTGCGGTCGGATTCACGGCGCCCTCCCTCGACTACGCCGCGCTGGCCCCGATGCTGATCGTGTTCGGGGCCGCCTGCGTCTCGGTGCTGGTCGAGGCGTTCGCCCCGCGGCGCAGCCGATTCGGCCTTCAGGTCGGGCTGAGCGTGCTCGCCCTGGTCGCGGCGCTGGCCGCGATCGCCTGGCTGGCCCTGAACGACACCCGGGTCACCACCGCCGGCGCCGTCACGGCGGGGACGACCTCCGCGGGTTCGGTCGTGATCGACGGCCCGGCGCTGTTCCTGCAGGGCACCATCGTCGCCCTGGCCATCCTGGCCGTGCTCACCATGTCCGAACGCGGCGCCGACGGTGGCCCGTTCACGCCGCAGGGGTCGGCCGTGCCGGGTTCCCCGGCCGAGGCCGCCGCGGTGCGTGCGGGCCGGGTGCAGAGCGAGATCTTCCCGCTGATGCTGTTCTCGATCGGCGGCATGATGCTCTTCCCGGCCTCGAACGACCTGCTCACCATGTTCATCGCGCTCGAGGTGTTCTCGCTGCCGCTGTACCTGCTCTGCGGCCTCGCCCGGCGCCGCCGGTTGCTCTCCCAGGAGGCCAGCCTCAAGTACTTCCTGCTCGGCGCCTTCTCCTCGGCGTTCTTCCTGTACGGCTCCGCGATGCTGTACGGCTTCGCCGGGTCGGTGCGGCTGGCCGACATCGGTGCCGCGATCGGCGGCGACAGCGCGGTGCTCGGGCGGGACGGCCTGATGCTGCTGGGCGTGTCCATGCTCGCCGTCGGGCTGCTGTTCAAGGTCGGCGCCGCGCCGTTCCACCTGTGGACCCCGGACGTCTACCAGGGGGCGCCGACGCCGGTCACCGGCTTCATGGCGGCCTGCACCAAGGTGGCCGCCTTCGGGGCCCTGCTCCGGGTCGCCTACGTGGCCCTGCCCAGCGCGCGCTGGGACTGGACCCCGGCCCTGTGGGGCGTCGCCATCCTGACCATGATCGTCGGCTCGGTGATCGCCATCGTGCAGACCGACATCAAGCGGATGCTGGCCTACTCCTCGATCGCCCACGCCGGCTTCCTGCTCACCGGTCTGCTGGCGATGGACCGCTCCGGGGTGTCCGGGGTGCTGTTCTACCTGTTCGTCTACGGGTTCACCACGATCGGCGCGTTCGCGCTGGTCTCCCTGGTCCGCGACTCCACCGACGACGGGGTGGGCGGCGAGGCCACCCACCTGTCCCAGTGGGCCGGGCTCGGCAAGCGGCACCCGATGGCGGCCGGTGCGTTCACCCTGTTCCTGCTCGCCTTCGCCGGGATCCCGCTGACCAGCGGGTTCATGGGCAAGTACGCGGTGTTCTCGGCGGCGGTCGCCCACGGGGCCTGGGTGCTCGCCCTGATCGGTGTCCTGGCCAGCGCGATCGCGGCCTTCTTCTACGTGCGCGTGATCGTGCTGATGTACTTCAGCGAGCCCACCGGAACGGCGACCACGGTAGTCACCCCGGGGTTCGGCACCCTGTTCGCGATCCTGCTCTCGGTCGTGGTGACCGTGGTTCTCGGGGTGGCACCGACGGTGCTGTTCACCCCGGCCCAGGCGGCCTCGCTGTTCCTGCCGTGACCGGACCCCTCGGATGAGACCCTGCTGTCGATGACAGATCACCCCCCGACGCCGGTGACGGCCGCGCTCGACCTGCCGATGGCTCCGCCCGACCTGGACGCCCGGGTGCGGGTCGGGCTGGCTGCGGTCGAGGCCCGGCTGCGCTCCGCCGTCGACCAGGCCGACCGGCTGGCCGACGACGTGGCGCGCCACCTGGTTCAGGCCGGGGGCAAGAGGGTGCGTCCGATGCTCACCCTGCTCGCCTCGCACCTGGGTGATCCGACCCGTCCCGAGGTGGTCGAGGCGGCGGTCGTGGTCGAGCTGACCCACTTGGCCACCCTGTATCACGACGACGTGATGGACGGTGCCGACCGGCGTCGCGGGGCGCCGAGCGTGCATGCGATCTGGGGGAACACCATCGCCATCCTCACCGGTGACCTGCTGTTCGCCCGGGCCTCGACCATCGTGGCCGGCCTCGGCGTCGAGGCGGTGCGGATCCAGGCGGCGACCTTCGAGCGGCTCTGCCTGGGCCAGTTGCACGAGACCGTCGGCCCGGGCGAGGGCGAGGACCCGGTCGCGCACTACCTGCAGGTGCTCAGCGACAAGACCGGTTCGCTGATCGCGACGTCCGCCCGGTTCGGCGCCATGTTCGGCGGCTGCGACCCGTCCGTGCTGGCGGTGCTGGTGGAGTACGGCGAGAAGGTGGGCGTGGCGTTCCAGCTCGCGGACGACGTGATCGACCTCGCCAGTGACGGAGCGACCAGCGGCAAGACCCCCGGGACCGATCTGCGCGAACACGTCCCGACCCTGCCCGCCCTGCTGCTGCGCCGGCACGCGGCGGCGACCGCGGACGCCGAGTCGACGGCCCTGGTCGCCCTGCTGGACGGCGACCTCTCCGACGACGCGGTGCTGGCCGACCTGGTGTCCCGGCTCGGGAAGCACCCGGCCACGGCGCAGGCACGGGCCGAGGCCAACCGCTGGGCGAACGACGCCGTGCTGGCACTGGCCTCGCTGCCGGAGTCGCCGGCCCGGGATGCCCTGCGCGACTTCGCCTCCGCCGTGGTGGCTCGCACCTCCTGAGCCGACCGCGCCGCGGGGCGGCCGTGGGTCGGCCGCGGGTCAGCCGTGGGGCGGGATCTCGCCGGAGCCGCGGACGATCAGCGTGGTCGGCACCACCTGGGTGGTGAACGGTGAGGTGTCGCCGTCCAGGCGCGCGAACAACTGCTCGGCGGCCAGGCGTCCGATCCGGTGGGGGTCCTGGGCCACCACCGTGACCGGAGGGTCGAGCAGGTCCGCGAGCAGGAAGTCGTCGAAGCCGACCAGGGCCACCGTGTGCTGCAGGCGGCGGTCACGCAGGGCCCTCAGGGCACCGATCGTGACCAGGTTCTGGGCGCTGAACAGGGCGGTCGGGGGACGCTCCAGGGCGAGCAGCCGCTCGGTCGTCTCCTGCGCGGCGTCCATGGTGCCGAGGTCCGGTGCCACCAGCTCGGGCCGCACGCTGAGCTCGGCCTCCTGCATGGCGTCGGCGTATCCCCGATGGCGATCCTGCTCGGTGGACAGGGAGGACAGGTCGCCGAGGAAGGCGATCTCGCGGTGGCCGTGGGCGATCAGGTGCTGCACGCCGTCCCGGGCGCCGTCGCGATGGGAGGCGAGCACGGCGTCGGCCTCCAGCGCGCGGGGCGGGCGGTCGACGAACACCAGCGCCACCCCGGCGCGGCGCTCGAGCATCAGGTAGCTGTGGTCGGTGCCGGTGGGCATCACGATCAGGCCGTCCACCCGGCGGGAGGAGAACGCCGCAACCAGGTCGCGTTCGCGCTGCGCGGTCTCGTCGATGCTGCCGGAGAGGACGGCCACCCCGCGCAGGTGGGCGACGTCCTCGACCGCGCGGTGCAGGGCGGCCGAGAAGGGGTTGGCCAGGTCCTGCACGATCAGCCCGATCGTCGCGGTCTTGCCGTCGGCCCGGCGCAGGCTGCGGGCGCCCAGATTGGGCCGGAAGTCGAGCTCCGCGGCGGCGGTCTCGACCCGGTGGATCAGCGTGGCGGACACCCCGGGCTCGCCGTTGATCACCCGGGACACGGTCTTCAGGCTCACCCTGGCCAGAGCAGCCACGTCACGCATCGTGGCACGCGCTCGTATCACGGCGACCCCCGAGGCTCGGGCGGGTAACGGTGTCATCACGGTCCCTTTCGCCTGGGCCGTCCTTCTTGACGCTGCGGTTGCGCTGAGGTTACAACTATTCCGACAACGATGTCAGCGTTGTGTCGGCCAAGTGTCCACGGTGGCGTCCCGACAGCTGACGACGGCTCATCGATACGAAGGATGCCCATGACTCGCAGCAGCGCTCGACAGCTCACGCTGATCGGCACCGGAGCAGTGGCGGCGATGGTTCTCGCCGCCTGCAGCGGTAGCTCGTCCACCACCACGGCAACGTCCGCGGCCGCCGGCGCCTCATCCGCCGCTGCCGCCGGTGGCGACAAGGTCGCCGTCTCCCTGATCACCAAGGACTCCACGAACCCGTTCTTCGTCGCCATGCAGAAGGGCGCGAAGGCGGCCGGCGAGGCGAACGGGGTCGATGTGACCATCGCCTCGGGCAAGGCCGAGGGTGACGACGACGGCCAGATCAAGGCGATCGAGACCGCCATCGCGACCAAGAAGAAGGGGATCCTGATCACCCCGATGTCCACCGGCGTGAACGACGCGATCGCCAAGGCCCGCGCGGCCGGCATCTACGTCATCGCCCTGGATACCCCCATGACCCCCGCGGACGCGGCCGACATCACCTTTGCGACCGACAACCGTGAGGCCGGCAAGCTGATCGGCAAGTACACGGCGTCGAAGCTGAACGGCCAGAAGGCCGTGATCGCGCTGCTCGACATCTTCAACGACAAGATCGTCTCCGTCGACATCAACCGTGACCAGGGATTCCTCGAGGGCATGGGGATCCCGGTCGGCGACCCGAAGAAGAACGGCGACGAGGCCAAGACCGGCAAGTACACCGGCGGCAAGGGCGGCGACTACGAGATCGTCGGCAACGAGGCGACCGGGGCCAACGAGGAGGGCGGGCAGAAGGGCATGGAGCAACTCCTGGCCAAGAACCCGAACATCAACGTGGTCTACACGATCAACGAGCCGACCGCCGGCGGCGCGGGCGCCGCGATGTCCGCCAAGGGCAAGAAGCCGACCGACTACATCATGGTCTCCGTGGACGGCGGCAAGGCCGGCGTGCAGGACGTGGGCGACGGCATCATCGACGCGACGTCCCAGCAGTACCCGCTGAAGATGGCCGAGCTCGGGGTCAAGGCGATCAAGGACGTCGCGACGGGTGGCGCCAAGCCGTCCGTGAGCGAGGGCCTCGACTTCTTCAACACCGGGGTCACCCTGATCGCCAAGGAGCCGGCCGCGGGCGTGGAGAGCAAGGACGTCGCGTACGGCCTGGCCAACGCCTGGGGCTGATCCGAGCCGACGGCTGATCTGAACTGATGGAGGTGGGGGCAGCGCGCTCTGGTGCTGCCCCTACCGCTGTTCTAGCGTGTGCCCCGGTACCAACCCGTGAACGCGACAGAAAGGCGGCACGTCGGTGAGCGAAACCACGGCGACCAGCGCCGGGTACGACGCCGCGGAGGAATTCCTCGGCCGACAGAGCGGGCTGCAGCGCCTGCAGAGCCTTCTGCACAGCTATCCCTGGCTCAGCCCCGCGTCGGTCTTGATCATCGCTCTGGTGGTGTTCTCGGTGGTCGCGCCGAACTTCGCGACCCTGGGCAACTTCGGCACGATCACCCAGCAGACCGCGGTGATCGGTACCCTGGCCATCGGTCAGACCCTGATCATCCTCACCGCCGGGATCGACCTCTCCTGTGGTGCGATCATGGTATTCACCTCGATGGTGATGGCCAAGACGGCCTTCGAGAACGGTCTGCCCGGCATCCCCTCGCTGCTCCTCGGCATTCTCGTCGGCGGCCTGGCGGGCTTCCTCAACGGCTTCCTGATCACCCGGGTCAACCTGCCGCCGTTCATCGTCACGCTCGGCACGTTCGGGATCTTCACCTCCCTGACCCTGCTCTACGCCACGGGCCGAACGGTCCGTAACCGTGAACTGGTCCCCGAACTCAAATGGCTCGGAAAGGGCCTCGACATCGGTGGTTTCACGATCACCACCGGCGTCCTGGCCATGCTCGCGCTGTACGCGATCTTCGCCTACGTGCTGCGGTTCACCTCCTGGGGGACGCACGTCTACGCGGTCGGTGACGATCCGGACGCCGCCCGGCTGGCCGGCATCCAGGTGAACCGGGTGCTGCTCAGCGTCTACACCGTGGCCGGGGTCATCTTCGCGCTCGCCGCCTGGGTGCTGATCGGCCGGGTCAACGCGGCCAGCCCCAACTCGGGGATCGACGCCAACCTCGACTCGATCACCGCCGTCGTGATCGGTGGCACGAGCCTCTTCGGCGGCCGGGGCCGCGTCGTCGGCACCCTGATCGGGGCGCTGATCGTCTCGGTGGTGGAGAGCGGGCTGAGCATCGCCGGCCTCGACCAGGCCTACAAGCGGCTCGCGATCGGAATCCTGATCATCGTCGCCGTCGCTGCCGACCAGTGGATCCGGAGGGCCCGGGCATGAGCGGGACACAGACCGACCTGACGCTCTCCCCCGTCCTGGAGGGGATCGGCCTGGTCAAGACCTACGGCCGCGTGGTCGCCCTCGACGGCGCCGACTTCGCCCTGTACCCCGGCGAGGTGCTCGCGGTCATCGGCGACAACGGCGCCGGCAAGTCGAGCATGATCAAGGCCATGTCCGGGGCGGAGACCCCGGACCGGGGCACGGTCAAACTCGACGGCCGGGAGGTCACGTTCACGAGGCCGATCGAGGCGCGTGCCGCCGGGATCGAGACCGTCTACCAGACCCTGGCGGTCGCACCGGCGCTCGACATCGCGACCAACATGTTCCTGGGCCGCGAGGAGCGCAAGCCCGGTCCGCTGGGCTCGGTGTTCCGGATGCTCGACGGCGCAGGCATGCGCCGCAAGGCCAAGGAGCAGATGGCCAGTCTGGGCATCGGCACCCTGCAGAACATGGGGCAGGCGGTGGAGACCCTCTCCGGTGGCCAGCGCCAGGCGGTCTCGGTGGCCCGGGCCGCGGCCTTCGGCCACAAGGTGATCATCCTGGACGAGCCCACGGCCGCTCTCGGCGTCCGCGAGTCCGCCCAGGTGCTCGCCCTGATCAAGAACCTGCGGGACAAGGGGATGCCGGTCATCCTGATCTCGCACAACATGCCGCAGGTGTTCGAGGTGGCCGACCGGATCCACGTGCAGCGGCTCGGCAAGCGCGCCGCCGTGGTGACGCCGCAGTCGGTGAGCATCACCGACGTGGTGGCGATCATGACCGGCGCCCTGACCGTGCCGTTGGAGGACCAGGCCCTCGGCCCGGTCCGCACCCCGGTCAAGATCGAAGGCAAGATCAAGAGCGGTCTTCAGGAGATCGCCGAGGGCTGACCCTCTCCCCACCCGCTCCTGCTCCGCGGGGTCCATGCGACCCGCGGAGCAGGAGCGGTCGTGGGGTCGGTCGAGGTCTCGTGAGGTCAGTCGAGGTCGGGCAGGCCCTGGCCGACGGGCGGGGCGTTGCCCTCGGTGTCGGGGCGGGACTTGCTCGGCTGCACCCGCTTCGGCTCGCCGGGCATCTTCGGGTAGTTGGGCGGGTAGGGCAGATCGCCCAGGCCGCCCGCCTCGTCGCGCAGCGCCAGCTCCAGCAGGCGATCCAGGGTGTGCGCCACCGTGTCCAGGTCGGCCATCGGGTCACCCCGGCGGGCGAGCAGGCCGGGGACCGTGGCGATGGTGAGGTCGTCGGGCTCGGCGTCCACCAGTTCGTCCCAGGTGAGCGGCGTCGACACCGTGGCCCGCGGCGTGCGGCGGGCCGAGTAGGCCGAGGCGATGGTGCGGTCGCGGGCGTTCTGGTTGTAGTCGACGAAGATCTGCTCGCCGCGCTGCTCCTTCCACCACGCGGTGGTGACCGCCCCGCCGGCCCGGCGCTCGACCTCCCGGGCCAGGGCGATCGCGGCCCGGCGTACCTCGACGAAGGTCCAGCGCGGCTCGATCCGCAGGTAGATGTGGATCCCGCGGCCTCCGCTGGTCTTCGGGTACCCGAGGAAGCCGTACTCCTCCAGCACCGGCCGGACGACGTCGAGGGCCACCGTGCGCGCCTCTCCGAAACCCGTGCCGGGCTGAGGATCCAGGTCGATCCGCAACTCGTCGGGATGGTCCACGTCGGTGCACCGGGCGTGCCAGGGGTGGAAGGTGATCGTGCCCAGGTTGGCCGCCCAGACGACGTCCGCGGGCTTGGTCACCTTGAGCGCGTCGGCCCAGCGCCCGGAGGGGAAGGTGACCCGGCAGGAGGCGATGTGCTCCGGAACCCCCTTGGCGGGCAGGCGTTTCTGGTAGACCTCCTCGCCCTCGATCCCGTCGGGGAAGCGCTGCAGGTAGGTCGGCCGGTCGCGCAGCGCGGTGACCAGAGGAGTGCCCGCCGCGGTGGCGACGGCGCGGTAGTACTCGACCAGGCGCCGCTTGGTGCCGGCGTCGCCGAGCGCGGGGAAGTACACCTTGTCCGGGCTGGTCAGCCGGACCGGCACCCCCGCGACGTCGAGTTCCTCGGCGGGCGACGCCACGCTCAGGTCGCGAGCTCGTCGAGCGAGGCAGCCGCCAGGGCAGCCCCCACCGCCGCCTTCTCGCCGAGGTCGGCCAGCCGGCGCGCGATCTCCGGGATCCGATCGTCCGCCCCGAATCGGGCCGTCAGCAGCTCCGCCAGCACGGCCGACTCACCGTCGGTCCGGCCTTCCGTCCGGCCTTCGGTCCGGCCTTCGGTCCGGCCTTCGGTCCGGCCCTCGGTCCGGCCCTCGGTCCGGCCCTCGGCTCGCCCCCGCTGGGCGATGACCTTGCCGGCTTCGGTGTCCTCGAGACTGATCGGCATCGCTGCCTCCCTTCCGACTGCTTCGATGGTAGCCGCGTCCAGATGGATCGCAGCCAGGACGGCGGCGACGTCCACCAGCTGGCGAGCTCGCTCGGGGGTGGCGCCGCGACGGATCACGTCGAGCGCTTCGAGCAGGATCAGCGGCCGCTCATTCGCCCGGGAGACCTTGCCCAGACTGGCCAGCGGAGCGAGCCCCACCTGACTCAGCAGCCAGGTGGGGCTCTCCTCGCGCAGATAGGTGACCTCGAACCGGGCGAAGAAGCGATCGCCGTCCGCCATCGTGGTGGCGACGACACCCTCGGCCAGGACGACGACGTGCTGGCGCAGTCCGGCCGTGGGTTCCAGACGCATGATCCGTGCCCGGTACTCGAGCATGCGCGCGGCCAGATCGCGCGCCGGACGGCGCACGAACTCCACCTGGGCCAGTTGGCCCGGCCCGGCGCCGACCAGGAGATCGGCGTACTGGGTGGCCGACGGCAGGGCCTCGCTCAGCCGCACGGTGCCGGGGTCGGCGACGATGCCGAGCCACCGACACACGGCGACGAGGTCGTCGGCGGCCAGCAGGCGCAGTGCGTTGTCGTAGATCGGCCCCGGCTGCGGCGCAGCTCGCCGGGCAGGACGGGGATGCGGGTCGGCGTCGGCCATGGTCCCTCACCAGATGCTCCCGCAGCACCAGAGGCCAGCAGAATGCTGATCTGGGCGGCCCGTGGGGCCTTCGACGACAGCCGGGGTGGCAGCGGACGCGGCGGGGTGAACGGTAGCACCAGGGATGATGTGTCGCATGGACCTGCCCGTGATGCCGCCCGTCTCGCCGATGCTCGCCCGCTCGGTGAAGGAGATCCCCGACACCGGACACGTCGAGCCCAAGTGGGACGGCTTCCGCAGCATCGTCTTCCGCGACGGCGACGAGGTGGTGCTCGGTTCGCGCAACGAGCGGCCGCTGACCCGCTACTTCCCCGAACTGGTCGAGGCGGTGCTCGCCAACACCCCCGATCGGTGCGTGCTGGACGGCGAGATCGTCGTTGTCACCGGCGACCGGCTCGACTTCGAGACGCTGCAGCTCCGCCTGCACCCGGCCGCGAGCCGGGTGACCAGGCTGGCCGGGGAGATCCCGGCCTCCTTCGTGGCCTTCGACCTCCTCGCCCTCGGGGACCGCTCGCTCATGGACGTCGATCTCGGTGAGCGGCGCACGGTCCTGGTCGAGGCGCTGGCCGGCGCCGGGGCGCCGATCCACGTGACGCCGGCGACGGGCGACATGGCATTGGCGCGGCAGTGGTTCGAGACCTTCGAGGGCGCAGGGCTGGACGGCGTCGTGGCCAAGCCGCTGACCGGGCCCTACCTCCCGGACAAGCGCGTCATGTTCAAGGTCAAGCACGAGCGGACGGCGGACTGCGTGGTCGCCGGGTTCCGTTGGCACAAGAGCGGTCCGATCGTCGGCTCACTGCTGCTCGGCCTCTACGACGAGAGCGGGGCCCTGCAGCACGTCGGCGTGTCGGCGTCGTTCCCGATGGCACGCCGGGCCGCGCTGGTCGAGGAGCTGGCGCCCTATCGGATCGCGATCGGGGAGGCGGGCGCCGCCGGTCACCCGTGGGCCGCCTGGGCCGATGCGCAGGCGCACACCGAGGGTCGGCTGCCCGGGGCGGTCAGCCGGTGGAGCACCGGCAAGGACCTCTCCTGGGAGCCGCTGCGCCCGGAGGTCGTCGTCGAGGTCGCCTACGACCACATGGAGGGCACCCGGTTCCGGCACACCGCGCAGTTCCGGCGTTGGCGTCCCGACCGGGACCCGGCCTCCTGCGGCTACGACCAGCTCGACCGCCCGGTGCGCTACGACCTGGCCCGGATCCTGGGCTGACCGGTCGCCGGGGGCAGTGGGGGGCCACCGGGGCTGTCAGGGGTCGACCAGGGGTCTACCGCGGGCAGTCGATCGCGATGATCCGCTGGTCCGCCAGGCGCACGGTGACCTGGATGGACGGCAGGGCGACGCCCTGCTGGGTGGCGGTGACCGTGACGGTGGCGTTCTTGCCCCTCACCGCGCCCGGTACCGCGGCGATCGCGTTCGGCAGCGCGTGGGCGCACAGCACGCGATCGACCTCGCGCGGGGCGGAGAAGAGGGCATCGAGCAACGGAGGGCTGAGGTAGCCGGCTGCGGTCTGCTTCCCCGGCGAGGCCAGATAGGCGGAGTAGAAGCGCGACAC
>JBAPWU010000002.1:0-4824 GCA_049283855.1 Kineosporiaceae bacterium | reverse complement strand
GGCCCTCGGCGCCGCGGGGGTCCGCGAACTGGGCAGTGACCTCACCCCGTTCGTCGACCCGCGCCGCGGCGCGCCGCTGCGTACGGACGGCCCCTTCGGGCTGAGCCGCAACCCGGTCTACGCCGGGTTGCTCCTCGCCGCGACGGGCTTCGCCGTCCTGCGGCGCCGGCCCGAGCCTCTGCTCGCCGCCACAGCGCTGACGATGGTGCTGCAGGTGAAGACGCGCGTCGAGGAGACCCGCCTGCGTGCCCGCTTCGGCGCCGAGTACGCGGCCTACTCGGCCCGCACGCCGCGCCTGCTCGGTCTGCCGGGCCGACGGCCGCGGGGTGGAGCAGGACCCCAGGGATCAGGGCCGCGAGAAGTATCAGAGCCGGGGTGACCCGGCTCTGATGGCCATGCTGATCCGCTTTCCCGAGGCCTGGCCGACCTGGCTGACCGCCCTGGTCGCCATGTGTACGCTGGCGGCCCTCGACCTCGGCGGCACGTTCGCGGCGAAGGAGGCCGTCGATCGACGCTCGGCCCTGTTCGCGGGGTTGGGGGTCACCGCCTTCGTGCTGCTGTTCTGGGTCTTCGCGTCGAGCCTGCAGTACGCCGAGCTGACCCCGGTCACCTTCGGCTGGATCGTCATCCTGCAGGTCGGCGTGGTCCTGCTGGACCGGTACCGGTACGGCACACCGATGCCCCACGGGCACTGGGTGGCGATCGCGGTCATGATCGCGGCTCAGGCCTACCTGATGCTGGGCCTGCCGGGCTCGCCGGTGCTGCCAGGAGGCGGCGGCCCCGCGGGCTGAGCCGGCCCCGCGCGACCCAAGAGGTTCGCCGGGCTGGCCGGGCGGCCTACGGTGGCAGCGTGGACGGATCAGAACGCGTGGACGTGGCGATCGAGGGCCTGGCCCTCCATTCCTGGCTGAACTGCCTGGTCGCGCCCCGCCCGATCGCCTGGGTGAGCACGGTCGACGTCGACGGCAGGGTCAATCTGGCGCCGCACTCCTACTTCACGATCTCCTCGCTGGAACCACCGGTCGTGCAGTTCACCTCGGTGGACCGCAAGGACAGCCTGCGCAACATCGAGGCGACGGGGGAGTTCGTGGTCAATCTCCTGCCCTGGCGACTGCGCGAGGCGGCCAACCTGACCTCGATCGACGCCCCGCCCGGTGAGGACGAGTTGGCGCTGGCCGGCCTGACCGCGCAGCCGGCCCTCCTCGTCCGCCCGCCGCGGGTCGCGCAGTCCCCGGCCGCGATCGAGTGCCGCCTGGTCGAGGTGCGGTCCTTCGGGGACACCCGGCGCAGCGGGCATGTCGTGTTCGGTGAGGTGGTGCACCTGGCCGTCGACCGCGCCGTGCTGGCCGAGGACGGCCTGCCCGACCTGACTCTGCTCGACAGCGCCTGCCGTGCCGATCGTGACCACTGGATGCGCCTCGGCGCGTTCACCGTGCTGCGCCGGCCCCGCTGGCCAGGTACAGCGCGTAGCTGAACCGCCGGCCGTCGCGCTCCACGGGCAGCAGCACCTCCTCGCACGGGCCGTGGACCTGCTCCAGCAGCGCGGCCAGAGGAGGCGACGGATCCGCGGACCAGACCCCGAGCACCCCGCCGGGGCGCAGTGATCGGGCCGCGGCGGCGAGGAACGGGGCGGCGTAGACGGGGGCGTTGCCCGGGTGCACCAGGAAGTCCGGCCCGTTGTCGACGTCCAGCAGCACGGCGTCCGCGCCTGCGGCGGGCAGGGCGGGGACGGCGTCCAGGACGTCGGCGATCTCGACCTGTACGCGCGGATCGTCGAGCAGGCCCCGGGCCGAGGGCACCAGGCCGGCGCGGACCCACTCGACGATCGCCGCATGCAGTTCGATCACGACCAGGTGGCGGACCCGCGGATCCTCGAGCAGGGCCGCGCAGGTGTACCCGAGGCCGAGCCCGCCGACCACGATGTCCAGCGGGCGGTCGGGCAGAGCCGCCAGGGCGCGGGTGGCCAGGGCCTGTTCGGTGGCCGTGTGCGCCGAGTCCATCGCGAACACGCCGTCCACGATCAGTTCGATCACCTCACCGCGCCGGCGCAGGCACAGCTCGGCCCGGTCGTCGCCGGCGCGGGCCAGTTCGGTCAGACCGGCACCACCAGGCCGAGGTCACCGACCCAGTCCAGCAGCTGCACCCGTCCCTCGGCCAGGCGGTAGTCGGCGCCGGCGATGGCGCATCGCCCGTCCGCCACCCGCTCGGCGATCGCGGCGGAGCGCTCGGCGATCAGGTGCACGGTGTGGCGCACGTGCTCCTCCATGACCTCCATCGCCTCGACGTCCGCCATCGCGCGGCCGCCCTGGCGGGTGGTGACCATGCTCGAGGTCAGCCGCTCCACGATCTCGCGCAGGTAGCCGCGCGGCATGGTGCCGTCCGTGTGCGCGTCCATGGCGGCGGCGATCGCGCCGCAGCTGTCGTGACCGAGCACGAGGATCAGGGGGATGCCGAGGGCGACGACGCCGAACTCCAGCGAGCCCAGCACGCTGCCGTCCACGACATGTCCGGCGGTGCGCACCACGGCCAGGTCGCCCAGCCCGCGATCGAAGATGATCTCGGCGGCGACCCGGGAGTCCATGCAGCCGAACACGACGGCGAAGGGCGCCTGTTTGGTCGAGGCGGTGTGGGCGCGCCGGGTCAGGTCCTGGTTGGGGTGCTCGGGGCGTCCGGCGACGAACCGTTCGTTGCCCAGCACCAACTCGTGCCAGGCCTGCGCGGGGGACGGATCGGAGGCCATGGCGGCCATCCTTGCAGGCGGCCTGGCGACCCGTGCCACACGCCGGTGCGGAGTGGGCCACAGCGCCGGCTGCCTAGACTGGACCCCGTGACGGTAACGACCGGGATTGCCCCGGATCGGCGCGAGGTGGCGAGCGGTCGGTGGCGTCCTCGGGTGCCACGCATCGTCGCCTGGGTGGTGCGGGCCGCCGCGCTGATCGCCGTGCTGGACATCGTCGAGCCGGTCAACCGCCCCCACCTGGTGTCGTGGAGACTCGGCGCGGCCGTCGACGGAGCGGTCTTCGCGGCGGCCATGTGTGCCGCCGGAACGATGCTGGTGCTGGCCGGGGGGCTTCGCCGGCGCAAGCACCGGGCCTGGGCCCTCACCCTCGGCGCGGTCGGCGTCGCCACGCTCACCCATCTGCGGGCCGAGCGCTGGACCGTGGTGGCGGTCAACCTCGCCGTCCTGGTGCTCCTGGTCTGGACCCGGGCCGACTTCACCGCCCGGTCCGAACGCACCGGCCGGCTCGCGGCGCTGCGCGTGCTGCTGGTGATGGGCACGGTCAGCCTCACCGCGGGGCTGCTGCTCACGACCCGGGCAGCGCCGAGGGCGAGCTGGTCGTCCCGGCTGGTGGAGGTGCTCTCCGGCCTGGTCGGGTTCACCCCGGAGCTCGAGTTCGGGCGTGAGTTCTCGTCGCTGTTCACCGAGATCGCCCTCAACAGCCTGGGTGCGGCGACCGCACTGCTCACCCTGGTGGCCTTCCTGGCCCCGGTGCGCAAGCCCGCCCGGCTGTCCGCGGACGACGAGGAACGGCTGCGCTCGCTGCTGGCCCGCTGGGGCGAGCGCGACTCGCTCGGCTACTTCGCCCTGCGCGGCGACAAGCTCGCGATGTTCTCCGCCAGCGGCAAGGCAGCGGTGTCCTACCGCGTCGTCGGTGGAGTGTCCCTGGCCTCGGGCGATCCGCTCGGCGACCCGGAGGCGTGGCCGCAGGCCATCACCGCGTGGCTCGCCGAGGCCGACAACTACGCCTGGATCCCGGGTGTGGTCGGAGCCTCGGAGGAGGGCGCGATCGCCTACGCCCGAGCGGGCCTGGACTCCTTCGAGCTCGGCGACGAGGCGGTGCTCGAGCTGTGCGAGTTCAGCCTCGACGGCCGCTCGATGCGCGGCGTCCGCCAGGCGGTGAACCGGGCCCGCCGGGCCGGGTACACGGTCGAGGTGAGCCGGCAGAAGGACCTCAGCGACGCGGCGATCGCCGAGGTCCGCCGGGTCGCCGAGGCGTGGCGGGGGGAGGAGGTCGAGCGCGGGTTCTCGATGGCGCTGGGCCGGCTCGGGGATCCGCGGGACGGCGACATGGTGCTGGCCCGCTGCCTGGACAGGCAGGGGCACCCGGTGGGACTGCTGACCTTCGTGCCCTGGGGGCCGGGCGGGCTCTCCCTCGACCTGATGCGTCGCGCCGGCGACAGCGAGAACGGGGTCATGGAGTGCGCCGTCGTCGGGGTGACCGAGGCGGCCGCGGCGCTGGGGGTGCACCGCATCTCGCTGAACTTCGCGGTGTTCCGTGCCGTGTTCGAGCGCGGGTCGCGGGTCGGGGCGGGCCCGATGCTGCGGTTGTGGCACCGGGTCCTGCTGATGGCCTCGCGATGGTGGCAGATCGAGTCGCTGTACCGGGCGAACGCCAAGTACGCCCCGGAGTGGCGGCCTCGCTTCGTCTGCTTCCGCCGGGCCGGCGAGCTGGCGCGGGTGGGCCTGGCGGCGCTCGAGGCCGAGGCGTTCATCCAGCAGCCACGGTGGCGGTGGCTGGCTCGGTGAGCCTGCCCTGGGCGGTCGCGAGATCCCGTGCGGCGCGCGCCGTCGATCCGGTCGGCGCGGTGGTGCTCCCGCTGGCCACTGCCACCGGAACCGTGCTCGCCGCCGATGCCCTGGCGCGCAGCGACCTTCCGGCGACCGACACCTCGGCCATGGACGGCTGGGCGGTGGCCGGACCACCGCCGTGGCGGGTGGTCGGCGAGGTGCTGGCCGGCTCCGTTCCGGGGGGGCTGGCACCCGGTCAGGCGGTGCGGATCGCCACCGGGGCCGCGATGCCGCACGGCGCCACCGCGGTCGTG
>JBAPWU010000001.1:0-2692 GCA_049283855.1 Kineosporiaceae bacterium | reverse complement strand
CTTGCTGGACACGGCCAGGACGTCGCCGTCGCGCAGGTCCAGGCCCGCCCGGTCGAGCGCCGACACCAGCAGGGCCGCCAGGTCGTCGCCGGGGCGCACCTCGGGCAGGCCCGGGACGGCGATCAGCTCCAGGCGCGCCGACGCGCTCATCGCCGACGCGCTCATCGGGTGGTCAACGAGGGCTCATCGGGAGGTCAGCTTGGCGGCCAGGTCCATGGCCGCGGCGGCGATCGCGGCCGAGGCCGCCAGGTCGGTCATCAGCAGCGGCCGGGAGATCACGGTGACGCCGTCCGGCCAGCCGCTCTCGGCGGCGTCGGCCTCGGCGACCAGCCAGCCGTCCAGGAGGTCGGCGTAGAGCCCGGCCACCGCGGCCGCCGTGGTCGGCACCCCGATCGCGCTCAGGCAGGCGTCGGCCATGCCGCGCACGGGTGCCCCGGCCACGATCGGGGAGACCCCGACCACCGGGGCCGACGTCCCGCGCAGCGCCTCCCGGATCCCGGGCACGCCCAGGATGGTGCCGATCGAGACCACCGGATTGCTCGGCGGCAGCAGCACGACGTCGGCGTCGCGGATCGCCTCCAGCACCCCGGGCGCCGGGTGCGCCTGCTCGATCCCGACCGCCAGGATCTGCCGGGCGGGCACGGCCGCGTGCAGGCGCACCCACCATTCCTGGAAGTGCACGGCCCGGCGACCGCCCTCGCCGGCGTCGGGATCGTCGATCACGACGTGCGTCTCCACCCGGTCGTCGCTCATCGGCAGCAGCCGCACCCCGGGCCGCCAGCGCTCGCACAGGGCGGCGGTCACCTCCGACAGGGTCATCCCGGCGCCCAGCATCCGGGTCCGCACGATGTGGGTGGCGATGTCACGGTCACCGAGAGTGAACCACTGGGGCTGGGCCCCATAGGCGGAGAGGTCCTGCGCCACCGAGAAGGTCTCCTCGCTGCGCCCCCACCCCTGGGCCTCGTGGATTCCTCCGCCGAGGGTGTACATCACGGTGTCGAGATCGGGACAGACCCGGAGCCCGTGGAGGGTCAGGTCGTCCGCCGTGTTCCCGATCACCGTCACGTCGCATTGAGTGTCGGCTCGGTCACGGAGATGTCCGAGCAGTCCCCGCAGGAAGCGGGCGCCGCCGATTCCCCCGGCCAGGGCTGTGATCTGCATGTCCTCCATCCTCCCAGGCCCGGGACGGCCAGGGACGTGCACCCCGGGCCCCGAGGAGGACTTGCCCGTTTCGTCGGCAGACACGCCCGAACACGCCCGCGCTCGGTGGAGGTCGATCCTCGGGCGTTCGCGGGACTACCACCGACCCGCTTGACGCACTGGGTACGACACGCGTGTAATTCCTTCAGTGTCACGCCATGCCCGCAACCGTGCGTGCTCCGGCGGACACACGAAGTGGGGACTCTCGCGCCGGCTCTGCGGTCGCGGGCGCCCTGAGGGTCGAGGAGGACACCAGGTGCACGAGCCCATGGCGATCACTCTCAGGATCGCCTCTGAGCCGGCACTGCCGTTCGGGCACGGGGTAGGTGACGGTGCGCAGGCAGCGTTTCCTCCCGAACTGGAGTGGCAGGAGAGGGCGCTGTGCGCCCAGACCGACCCCGAGGCGTTCTTCCCCGAGAAGGGCGGATCCACCCGCGAGGCCAAGCGCGTCTGCTTGTCCTGTGATGTTCGAGGTGAGTGCCTGGAATACGCCCTCGCCAACGACGAACGCTTCGGAATCTGGGGCGGGCTGTCCGAACGCGAGCGGCGCCGGGTCAAGAAGCGCGCCGTCTGACGTCGGCGATGAGCCTCGACACCGCGGCTGATGCGGTGGTCGTCAGCCATCGCCCATCGCGCAGAGTATGGAGTCACGCACACGTAGTAGCGGTGCTCGTGATCGGATCCGGCGAGCAGCTGCTGCCCGAGGTCCTGGCGGCCGTCGACGCACAGACCCGCCGTCCCGATGTCGTGGTCCGGGTCCCCCGCGGTCGTGGCCTGGGCGCAGCCGTGACCGCCGCCCTGGCCGACGCCCTTGCCGAGACCGGCGACGGCCATGGCGAGTGGCTGTGGATCCTGCACGCGGACGCCGCACCCGCACCCGAGGCTCTGGAACGCCTCCTGGTCGCGGTGGAGACCGCTCCCTCGGTCGCCGTCGCCGGATGCAAGCAGGTCGAGTGGGGCGACGAGCAGCGCCTGCTCGACGTCGGGATCACCACCTCCCGGCTCGGGGCGGTGATCACCGGGCTCGACCGGGGCGAGCTCGACCAGGGCCAGCACGACTCCCGCAGCGATGTCCTCGCGGTGCGCACCGCAGGCATGCTGGTGCGTCGCGACGTGTGGCAGCAGCTCGGCGGCCCCGACCCGGCGCTGACCGGGGCCCGCGACGACCTCGAGCTGTGCCGCCGGGTCCACCTCGCCGGCCATCGCGTGGTGGTGGTGCCGGGGGCGGTGACGACGAATGCCGCCGAGACCCCCTACCGCGACGACCGCCGGGACGGGCTGACCCTGCGCCTGGCCTGGGTCCGCGGGCCCGTGCTGCCGTTCGCCCTGCTCTGGTCGCTCCTGGCCGGCGTGGTGAGGGCGGCAGTCCGCCTGATCCTCAAGCAGCCGCAGCTCGCGCTGGACGAACTGGTCGCCGCCGGGGACCTGCTGGCGCGGCCGCTGCGCTGGGTGCGGGCCCGACGGCGGATCCGCCGCGGGCGTGCCGTTCCCC